>CANKNK010000136.1 GCA_947483455.1 Comamonadaceae bacterium
GCTTTAGTCCAGCAAAAACAGCGCCTGGTCAGGCTAGCGCATAGCCCATTTCCCGTTCAACTTCGTGCAGGGTGCGCACAATGCCTTCGCGCATGATGTCGAACATCTCGTCGATTTGCGCACGGTTGATGATGAGCGCAGGCGAAAAAACGCACAGGTTCACAATGGGCCGAAGCATCAAGCCCATGCTTTGGCAATGGCGGTCTATGCGGGCGCCCAACTCCGTATCCAGCGCCAGTAATTGCACATCGCTCAAGCCCGTTTCCCGCGCACCGCGCACGGTGCACTCCACGCAACCGAGCAAGCCCATGCCACGGGTATCGGCCACCAGCGGTATGTCGCGCAAAGCATGTAAGCGTTGCTGAAAATGCGGCGCGATCTCGCGCACATGCGCCAGCAGGTCTTCGCGCTCCATGATCTCCATGTTTTTGAGGGCCGCAGCGCTGCACACCGGGTGGCCAGAGTTGGTGTATCCATGGGCAAAGGTGCCGCCTTGGGCCTTAGCGCCGCTGACCTGGCAGAACACACGATCGGAAATCAAACACCCCCCCAGCGGCAAATAGCCCGACGTAATGCCCTTGGCGCAGGTCACCAAATCGGGCTCCACGCCGAACACTTCTTTGCTGGCAAACCAATAACCCAAGCGGCCAAAGGCGGTGACGACTTCATCCGCAATAAACAAGACGTCGTGCTTGCGGCAGACTTCCCACACCCGGCGGAAATAGCCATCGGGCGCTACGATCACCCCACCCGAGGCCTGCACCGGCTCGGCGATAAAGGCGCCCACCTTATCGGCGCCAATCTCAAGAATCTTGGCTTCTAGCTCGTTCACCCGCGCAGTACAAAAGTCTTCCACGCTCATGCCTTCAGGCCGTAAGCGCGGATTCACGCCCGAGAGCAAATGGGCCTGCGGCATGGAAATATCTAGAAAACTTTTGTCTCGGTCCTTGCCCGCCACCATGCCCGTGAGGTAGCTACTGCCGTGGTAGGCCCCCGCACGCGAGATGATGTGCTTTTTAGCCGGACGGCCCAGCACATTGTTGTAGTAATGGACAAAACGCAGCGCGGTCTCCACCGCCGTGGTGCCACCCGTGGTCAGAAACACCTGGTTCATCGCGCCTGGCGCCACCGCGGCGAGTTGGCGCGCCAAGCGCGCCGGTGGTTCTGCGCTCAAAGAAAACGGGTTGACATAGGTCAGGCGTGTGGCCTGCTCGGCAATCGCATGGGCCATTTCCGCACGGCCATAGCCAATCTGCGTGCACCACATACCCGCTGGGCCGTCGATCATGCGCGCGCCCTGGTCGTCATAAACGTAAATTCCCTCGCCGTGGCTCAGTGTGGTGCGCCCGGCATGGCCTGCGGTGGCCATGTATTCCCAAGGGTGCACCCAATTCGCATCTTGGTCCACTGCATGCTCATTCATACCCAAATTCCTGTACTGCTGGTGTTTTGCGCTGCCTGCAAGGCATTGCGCATGGTCTGCGCCTGGCCTTGCTCGCGCTTCATAAGGTAGTAGCTGTTGCCGACCACCACAAGGCCGACCATGCCAATGATTAACGTGCCCATGGCATTGATCTCGGGGTTCATGCCCAGGCGCATGCGCGAGAGCAGGACCAAAGGCAAGGTGCTGGTTTCCGGGCCAGACAAAAACGCTGACATGATCACATCATCCAGCGATATCGTGAAAGACAGCATCCATCCGGCCAGCAGCGAGGGCAAGATGAGCGGCAGCGTGATGTCAAAAAACACGCGCAAAGGCGTCGCACCCAGGTCACGCGCTGCCTCGCTGAGCGATGTGTCCATCGAGGACAAGCGGGCCGAGACCGTGAGCGCCACATAGGATACGCACAACATGGTGTGGCCTATCAGCATGGTCACCAGGCCCCTACCCTGCGGCCAAGCAAACATCTGCTCCATCGCCACAAACAAGAGTAGCAATGAAATACCGGAGATCACCTCAGGCAAGACCAGCGGCGCATTGACCATAGCCGAAAACAAAGTGCTACCCCTAAAGCGACGGTAATGCGCCAGCACAAAGCCGACCCAGGCCCCGACCACGACCGCACAACAGGCTGTCGCAAAGGCCAGTTGCAAGCTCGTACGGCAGGCCGCCAATAGCTCATCGTCCTGCAGCAACTTGCCATACCATGCAGTAGAAAAATGCGTCCACTCATTGGCTAACTGCGAAGCATTAAAGGAATACACCACCACACTGGCCATAGGCAAGTACAAAAATAGAAATACCAGCGTCAAAAAAATACGCCCGGTATTTTTAAACCAGTAGTTCATAGCACCATCCCGTCACGGCTTTGTAAGCGCTGGAACCAGGCCATGGGCAGGAGTAGCAGCACCACCATTAAGCACGTTGCAGCCGCTGCCAGCGGCCAGTCGATGCTGTTAAAAAAGTCGGACCACATCACGCGCCCAATCATCAAGTCGCCCGCGCTTCCCAGCAACTCGGGAATCACATATTCACCCACACAGGGGATAAAAACCAAGAGCGAACCAGCGGTAATTCCTGGCAAAGACAGCGGCAGCGTGACGGTGAAGAAAACCTCCCAAGGCGTGGCGCCCAGGTCGCGGGCGGCCTCGGGCAGGCGGGGGTCCATCTTCATCAAAAAGGCGCAGAGTGGCAAAATCATGTAGGGTAGGTAGGAATACACCATGCCGATATACAAACCCAGCGTGTTTTGCATCAGGCGCAGCGGCGTATCAATCCACCCCAAATGCAGCAACAAGCTGTTGGCCAGCCCCTGGTCCTTCAAAATCCCTATCCAGGAATACACCCGCACCAGGTAAGAAGTCCAAAACGGCAGCACCACGCCCATTAACAAGAGATTGCGTGCAAGCGGCCGGGCGTGCGCAATCAGCCAGGCTGTGGGGTAGCCGATCAACAGGCAAATAGACGTGGTAAAAAACGCCACCCGTACCGAATTGATGTAGGCAGACAGGTAGATATCGTCGCCGAATATGGTCAGGTAGTTGTCCAAGGTCCATAAGCCAACCGGCATACCGCCCTCCAAAGTCCACAGGGGCATATAGGGCGGCACCGTCATCGCCGATTGGGCAAAGCTGATTTTCAGCACCAGTAAAAATGGCAACATAAAAAACAGCAGCAAAAACACAAAAGGCACCCCAATGGCCAGCGCCCGCGGGCCAGGCATCCAAGATCGCATGGTTGCAGTGTTGGGCATCATGCGTAAGCCTTCAAGCCAAGCGCACCATGCTGCGGCTGGACCATTGCACTAGCACGGTGTCGTCATAGTCAGGCGCTCTTTCAAAGCCCATCATGACTTCTCTTGGGACATGGACCACCAGGGTACGGCCCGAAGGCAGCGTGACATAGAACAAGGTGTAACTGCCCATATAGCCGATCTGCGCGATGGTGCCCAGCGCGGCATTGACCGATGGCAGCGGAATATGCGCACTGGCGAGCTGCATGCGTATGCGCTCAGGCCTTAGCGACACCCGCACCGTCTGACCGACTGGCGCATCCTGCATGAGCGCACCCAGGTCTAAGGGCCCCGGCAGGTCCGTGCATACGATCTGGTCACGACCTTCATTGAGCACACCGGCAAACACATTGGTCGATCCGATGAACTCGGCGGCAAATTGGGTAGCCGGTGTTTCGTAGACCTGCTCGGGCGAGCCTATTTGCACAATCCGACCTTGACTCATTACCGCGAGGCGGTCAGCCATGGTCATAGCCTCCTCTTGGTCGTGCGTCACCATCACGCAGGTAACGCCCACTTTGTACAAAATACTCCCCAACTCAAATTGCGTTTTTTGCCGGATTTGCTTGTCCAGCGCAGACATCGGTTCGTCCAGCAACAATAACTTGGGCTGCTTGACCAGGCTGCGTGCAAGCGCCACGCGCTGCTGCTGACCGCCGGACAACTGCGCCGGCATGTGGCGGGCATGGCTGTGCATTTGCACCAATTCCAGCACTTCGGCTACGCGCTCGTTTATCTCCGCTTTCGCACGGCCCTCGCGCTTCAAGCCATAGGCGATATTGGCAGTGACGTTCATATGCGGAAACAGTGCATAGGACTGGAACATCATGTTGACCGGCCGCGCATGTGCGGGCATATCGGTAATATCCTGCCCGTCCAGCACGATACGGCCCTGGGTGGGCGTCTCCAAACCGGCCATGATGCGCAGCAAGGTGGACTTGCCGCATCCCGAACTGCCTAGCAGCGCAAAAAATTCATTGCGACGAACGGACAAATTCAATTCGCTCACAACGGTGGCGCTGCCAAATTGCTTGCTCATTGCCTCGACACGTAAAAAACCGTCCTCGCCCAAGGCGCTACTGGATTTTTTCAATACAAGCTTGGCGCTCATCGTGGTGCCGCGGCCTGGGCCAGGTGGCAGGGTCTGCAGCACGCTAGTGGACGCCGCCCGCCTGCGCTACCCGCTGTCAGCAGGTCTTCCATCAGTAGGCGCTCCTTGGGTTGCCAGGCATGTGCAGATGCATTCAGCGGATACGCCATGTACGTGAGCTTTCCATGAAACCGGTGTGCCAAAGCGCGGTCACCGCTTGTTGAACGTTAGTATAGTAAGCGCGCAAAGTCAAGCCACACATTCCCTAATGCTCGACTTTTCCCATCCAAACTTGCGGATGCTATTAAACAATCGTATAGTAAGGACATGCCAGCCGCACCGGGTACTTTTGCCCTGCTGGTCGGACCTTGGAGTAATGCGGATGGCAGGGCAAGAAAAGTGGGACGTGATTGTGGTGGGCGCAGGCCATAACGGCCTGGTCAGTGCCTGCTATCTCGCGCGTGCCGGGCTCAAGGTGCTGGTGCTAGAGCGCAATGGCTATGTCGGCGGCGCCGCTGTCAGCCGCAGCCTGCACCCGGAATTCACCTACTCCAATTGCTCTTATGTCTGCAGCTTGCTGCGCCCCGAAATAATGCGCGCGCTAGAGTTGCCTAAATTCGGTCTGCAAGTTATCCCCTATGGCGGCGGTGCCGCCTTGACGCGCGATGGCCGCCACCTGGCCACCTATACCCACCCGGACGCACAGCGACGCGAGTATGCACGCCACTCCCTGCGCGATGCCGAGGCCTATGAGCGTTTTTCACGCGACGTGATGCGCCAGTGTAAATTCATCAAACCTCTGCTGATGCGCACGCCGCCGGACCCGGCCTCGTTCAAGTCGCAAGACATCATGGAACTGCTCTACCTGGGCCAGCGTTTTCACGCGCTAGGTGACGAGCGCATGCACGAAACCATCCGCTTTTGGACCATGAGCGCAGCCGATTACCTCGACGAATATTTCGAGAACGATCTCATCAAAGCCACGCTGGCCGGCAGCTCCATCATCGGCACTGCCCTGGGGCCGCGCTCGCCGGGCACGGCCTATGTGCTGCTGCACCATTACATGGGCGATATTGACGATGCCGTGGGCTCATGGGGCTTTGCACGCGGTGGTATGGGCGCGGTTACCCAAGCGATGGCCGACTCACTGCGCGCCAGCGGCGGCTGCATAC
>CANKNK010000137.1 GCA_947483455.1 Comamonadaceae bacterium
GATTTCGCCGGTGGTCGGCTCCACCGCAATACCGGGCACGACCAAGGCATTGTGCGAACGGTGCATGCCGCGCTTGGAGGGGGATTTTTTGTTTTGCTGAACTGCCATGGTTGGCTCCTGGTCAAAGTGGCTGCAGGCGAGGCAGCTGAGTCGGTTAATCGAATGGTGCAAAAAGCACTGTTTGCACCCAAGCCTTCCATTATAGCGTCTGGCAGCATTTGCAAGAGCGCCTAGCCTTTGGGCGCCTTGAGCTGTGCCAGCTTGGCAAATGGGCTGGGGCGCTCTGCCGCAGTTTCAAAATCGGCGTCTGCTGCCGACAACTTCAGATCACCCGGACATTTTTCATGCTTGGGCGACACGGGTAAGGCCATCAGCAACTCATCTTCGACCAATTCGAGCAGGTCAAACTGTGGGGAACTGACGAGCAAGTCCTCCTCCGAGTCCTCGTCCTGGGCCAGGGCCGCCTCCTCGGATTCCACAAAACGAAATTCACGTGCGAATTGCACCGCGATGCTCACCGGCTCCAGGCAGCGCTGGCACACCAAATCAATGTCCACACGCCCTTGCAGCGCCAGCCAGGGCGCCGGCTTACCCGCAGCGTCGCTGCGCATGCTGCCCAGCGCCTGAAAATGCACCATGGCATCGGGTACCGCCCGCACCGCTTCGTCCGCCAGTCGGGGCAATTGGACCAAAGGTACCTGGCCGTGGTGGTGTGCCGCTTCGAGCGCAAAGGCAGCAATCGATACCTTGCGGTAGGAGGATAAAGTGGCCATGCGTGCAGTGTAAGAGAATCAGGCCATGCAAAGTTCAGCCACCCGCACCCTGGTTTTGGCGTCCACCTCGCGCTACCGCCGCGAGTTACTGGAGCGCCTGCACTTGCCGTTTGCAGTGCACGCACCTGGCGTGGATGAAACGCCAAGGGCCGGCGAACCCCCTGCGGCACTGGCCAGCCGCCTGGCCCTGGCCAAGGCAAGGGCAGTAGCCGACGCAGTGCCCCATGCGGTGGTCATTGGTTGCGACCAAGTGGCCGACTTACATGGCCAGGCGCTGGGCAAGCCGGGCAATTACGACAATGCACTCCGCCAGCTGCGGGCTATGCGTGGCCAGACGGTGGTTTTCCAAACTGCCATGGCGGTGCTGTGCAGGGAAAGCGGGTTTTGCGAGGAGGTGCTGGTGCCGGTACGCGTGGCCTACCGGGCTGCCTCGGACGCAGAAATTGATTTTTACCTGCGCAGCGAGGAACCCTACGACTGCGCGGGCAGCGTCAAAAGCGAGGGCATGGGGATTGCCTTGATGCACAGCATCGCCAACGACGATCCCACGGCGCTCATCGGTTTGCCCTTGATACGGCTGAGCGCCATCCTCGGCCGTGCGGGCATACCGGTGTTAGGGCCCTTATGACACCGGCTGACAGCCAGCACGCGCCAAAGCGCATGGGCAAGCTGTTTCTGGTCCCCACGCCTTTGGATTTTGGCTGCGATAGCCAGGGGCCCTTGGACGAGGTGCTGCCCCAAGCGACCATCGTGCGCGCCGCAGCGCTGCAGCATTGGGTTTGCGAGAACGCCAAATCCGCGCGCGCTTTTCTCAAACGCGTGGGCGAAGTCTGCCCGCTTCGCATCACGATCCAAGAGCAGCAATTGCAGGAACTGCCACGCGAGGTGCATAAAAAAGGCGATACCGGCTTTGACGCGCGCAGCTTGCTCGCGCCAGCCTTGCAAGGGCTGGATATGGGTTTGCTCAGCGAGGCCGGTATGCCGGCAATTGCTGACCCTGGCGCCTCGGTGGTGCGCGCTGCCCATGCGCTGGGTATCGACGTGCAGCCCCTGGTGGGCCCGGTATCCCTGATGCTGGCACTGGCAGCGAGCGGACTGAACGGGCAGAACTTCGCTTTTGTAGGCTATGTGCCCAGCGAACCTGTATTGCGCGCCCAACGTATCAAAGCGCTGGAAACGCTGGCCCTCAAGACGGGGCAAACCCAACTATTTATTGAAACGCCCTACCGCAATGACGCCCTACTTCGCACGCTGCTAGAGGTGCTACAGGCGGGCACGCACCTGGCGGTTTCCATGGGTTTGACCTTAGAAACATGCCGCCACTACAGCGGCACGCCTCAGGACTGGAAGCGCGGTAAGTGGGTTTTGAACAAGCAAACCCCCGCGGTGTTCGCCATCGGCCCGTAAGGCCTAACGCAGGCCGGGCGCGTAGCGCAGCGCGCTGGCCAAGGATTCACCCATGGACGCACCAAAGCGCTTAACCAAGCGTTCTGCCACGTTTTCGCGGCGGGTGTAGTCGATGATTTCAGGGGCTTTGACGATTTCACGGGCCACGTAATCGAGGTTACCCAATTGGTCTGCCAAGCCCATCTTGACGGCCTGATCGCCGGTCCAAAACAAACCGCTAAAGGTATCAGCCGTCTCTTTCAATCGGTCCCCACGCCCGTCTTTCACCGCGCCTATGAACTGTTGGTGTATTTGGTTCAGCATGGACTGCGCGAATTCTTTTTGCTTTTCTGTTTGCGGGCTAAAGGGGTCCAGAAAGCCTTTGTTCTGCCCTGCGGTCATCAGGCGACGCTCCACGCCCAGCTTGTCCATCAAACCGGTAAAGCCAAAACCATCCATCAGCACGCCGATGCTGCCTACGATGCTGGCCTTGTCGACAAAAATTTGGTCGGCGGCCACCGCAATGTAATAGGCTGCTGAAGCACAGGTCTCTTCCACCACCACGTACACCGGCTTTTTGTGCAAGGCTTTTAAGCGGCGGATCTCGTCGTTCATGATGCCCGCCTGCACCGGGCTGCCGCCCGGCGAATTAATCAGCAGCACTACGGCTTGCGAACCCTCGTCTTCAAACGCGCTGCGCATGGAACTGATCACCGCCTCGGCGCTGGCTTCCGCGCCAGAGGCAATCTCGCCCTTGATCTCTACCACCGCCGTGTGCGGACGGCTGACATCCGAGTTGTGCATGCTGCCGGTGCGGTCCATACCGAGCCAGATCAGCGCGGCAAAAAACAAAAGCCAGGCCAGGCGCAAGCCGTATTTCCAGCGCCGCGCTGCACGCTGCTCGGACAGACTGTCTTGCATCCATTTTTCGATCACGCTGCGCTCCCAGGCCGGCCCGCCGACCGAGCCGGACGGACTCGTAGCCGCCGGCGCTGCGGCATCGGCGGGTGTGGGCGATGCGGGATCGGTGAAAACGGGCTCTGTCATATTAGAAAGTCTGTGGTTGTAATTGCGGGGCAGTATGCCAGCCCACCAAGCCGTCCCGCTCGGAAAGGGTAATTTTGACCAGTGCGCCGCGACAGGGCCCATTCATACAGCGACCGGTACTTGGCGCATACAGCGCTCCGTGGGTGGCGCAGATGAGCCACTGGCCAGTGGTATCAAAAAAACGGTTGGCCTGGAAATCCATTTCCATAGCGACATGGCTGCAGCGGTTCAGGTAGGCGTGTACTTCGCCCTGAAAGCGGATGGCAAATGCCCAGCAACTTTGGCCCTGGTACAGCACGTCAAAGGGCACCGCCAGACCGCCGTCTTGCAGGTCCGCAGAATGGCATAAAGGGATCAGCGTACCGTCAGCAGTCATGGGCAAATAGGTGTACCAGGCTCAAATTGCGCAATGCCAACGGGCAAGATGGCTTTAGGCGTTGTCCAGCATCCAGCGGTGCAGGGCCGGGGCCGAATCGGCAATATACAAAGGCTGGAGCGCGGCCAAGGCGCTGGCGTCATGCGCGCCGTAGTTCACACCAACACTGGCGCAACCGGCATTGGCCGCCAGTTGCAAGTCGTGCGTGGTATCGCCCACCATCAAGGTGCGCTCAGGCGGCACGCCCATTTCGGCCATGAGCTCATGCAGCATGCGCGGATGCGGCTTGCCCGCGGTCTCATCGGCGGTGCGGCTGGCATGGAACAGGTCTTTGAGTTCCACATGCGCCAGGGCTTGGTCCAGCCCCCAACGGCTTTTCCCGGTGGCCACGGCCAGGAAGTACTGGCGCGCTTTCAATTCGGCCAGCATCTCCAGTACGCCAGGGAACAAAGTAATTTGGTCTTGCTCGCGTCCGTAATGGTGTTTATAGCGTTCGCCCAAAAGCGGGTATTTTTCCTTGGGGACATCGGGCGCCGCATGCGCCAAAGCCTGGCCCAGGCCCAAACCGATGACATAAGCCGCGTCCTGGTCACTGGGTACGCGGCCACCCACATCGCGCACCGCGCCCTGGATGGAGCGCACGATGATGGCTGTGGAGTCAAACAAGGTGCCATCCCAATCAAAAGCGATCAGGTCAAAACGGCGCTTGGCAGGGGAATTCATAAGGTATCGGGCTGCACCGCAGCAGTGGCAAAGGCGTCAATGGTAGCAAGCGCACCGGGCACGCGGTCTTGCAAAAAAGGCACGAGTTCAGCGGCCAAAGGGGCTTGCATGCCAAGCGCCTGGCCAGTTGCCGGATGGGCGATGTGCAGGCGCCAGGCATGTAAAAACATGCGCTTTAAGGGTATCTCAGCGCGCGCCCAGGCTTTGTTGCCGTCAAAATTTCCGTATTTATCGTCGCCCGCAATAGGCATACCTTCGGAGGCCAGGTGCACCCGGATCTGGTGGGTGCGTCCGGTCTTGATGGTCACCGCCAATAAGCTCATAGGCTGGGCTGCGCCCGGTGCGCTGCGCGCCAGCACCTTCACCAAAGTGACCGAGGGCATGCCGTCCGGATCATCGCGCGCAACCACTTTGACGCGCCGCTCACCCTCGCCCGTAGCACCTGCACTGTCCAACAGGTATTTATGCAGCGGCTTGTCCAACACTTTTTTATGGGCCGGCCATTCCCCCAAGACCAAAGCCAGATAGGTCTTGCCGGTTTGGCGCTGGCGAAACTGTTCTTGCAAGTTTTTGAGGGCACTGCGCTTTTTGGCGACTAGCAAAATGCCGCTGGTTTCCCGGTCCAGGCGGTGCACCAATTCCAAAAAACGCGCTTGTGGCCTGCCCATACGCAGCTGCTCGATGACGCCAAAGCTCACGCCCGAGCCGCCATGCACCGCCACACCTGCAGGTTTGTCCAGCGCCAAAAAGGACTCATCCTCGTGCAGGACGGAAAAACTGCGGCTGGGTGCGCCTTGGGCCGAAAGCGCGGCCATCGTGGCAGCCTTGTCCTGCGCCCGCTCGGACAGGCGCACCGGGGGTAGTCGCACCACATCGCCGGCCTGGATGCGCGTATCGGCTCCCGCCCGGCCCTTGTTCACCCGCACCTCGCCGCTGCGGATGATGCGGTAAACATGGGTCTTGGGCACGCCTTTGAGCTGGCGCATCAGGTAATTGTCCAGGCGCTGGTCGGCCTCGTCATCGCTCACGGTCAGCCACTGCGCGGTAGGCGTGACAGGGATCGCCAGGGGCCCGTCGGGCGCTTCGGGTTTGACCCCTATAATGTGTTTCACTAGCGACTTGCTGTAAGTGGTTGATTTGGTTGGAGTTTAGTCCACACCCCCGCAGGCAGCCC
>CANKNK010000138.1 GCA_947483455.1 Comamonadaceae bacterium
GTCTGGTGCTGGGCGACGAAGGACAAGCATTACAAGCCGATACGCCGGCAATAGGCGGCGGTTGGTTGTATTACTACCGGGCGGTGGAGGCAGAAGTTGCCATCCCTTTTGAACACCAAGTCCTGTACCGCGACGCGCATTTGCTAGTGGTGGACAAGCCCCACTTTTTGCCGGTCATCCCTTCGGGCCCCTATTTGCAGCAGACCTTGTTGCTGCGCTTAAAGCACACTTTAGGTTTGCAGGATCTGGTACCCATCCACCGCATAGACCGCGATACTGCCGGGCTGGTGTTGTTTTCAGTACAAGCGGCCAGTCGCAAGGCCTACGCTGCCTTGTTCAGAGAACGGCAGGTACAAAAATGTTACGAGGCAGTCGCCAGGTTCAAGCCCGCACTGGCCCTGCCTTTGCGGCGCGAAAGCCACATCGGGCCAGGTACGCACTTTATGCAGCAAGCCGAATTGCCAGGCCCGGTCAACGCCATCACGGATATTGATGTATTGGAAGTGCGTGGTCCTTGGGCGCGCTACCGTTTGCGGCCTCTAAGTGGCCAGCGCCACCAGTTGCGTGTGCACATGATGGCGCTGGGTCTGCCCATCCTGAACGATGGCATTTATCCGCAGCTCACCCCAGAAGGCTCCAGCGATACGTCCAAGCCACTACAACTGCTGGCCAAAACCCTGGCCTTTGAGGACCCGGCAAGCGGGCGCCACCTGGAATTTGAAAGTGGGCAGCATCTGCTGCCCCTGCCCCCGGCTTAGGCTGCGATTTCCTTGGCACTGATGCGGTAGCGGAAATCGTCCGGTGCATAAGCGTCCAGGCGCTGACCGTCGCTCTCAGCCTGCGGGTACATCAAAAAGCCCAAGCGCGGGCCATTGGCCTTGGGTAGCACCACATCGTGCGCGGTGTTGTAGGCCATCCAATTGCCTTCCCAGCCGCCAAACAAGACGCGGTTGACGGGCGCGACCACCGGGTTACGTGGGTCCTTGATCCATTGCGCGGTTTCCTGGCGCATGACCTTGGCCACGTCCGCCGGGTCCATAGCCACCCAGCCGTAGCCTTGCAAATAGACCTCGGCCCGGCAATGCTGCGCGCCTTGCAGCTTGGCCGAGATACCGCCTAGTTCTTTGTATCCAAAGGCGCTAGGTGCCAGGCGCAAGCCATACACATCGCGCGCAGGCAGGCCCACCGAGCGACACAGGCCGACAAATAAGGCATTGAGGTCGGCGCACTTGCCGCCCAGGTTGCCGGTTTCCAGCATGGTCTGGATATCCCCTTCGCCGCAACCGCGCACCTTGGGTTCGCGGTAGGTATTGGTCACAATCCAGTCGAATATTTTTTGCGCTTTTTCGACATCGCTGCGCGCACCCTTGGTGGCCTCGCTGGCCGTGCTGAGCACAATGCCATCGACCGGAATCAAGGCTGTTGCACGCGTCCATGGTGCCAAAGAAGCGGCCGTTTCAGCGGGTGCGGATTTTTGCTTCCAGTCCTGCAAACGGTTTTGCGTTTGGATGCGGCTGGTCACTTCCACAAAAGGCTGTGTCTGCGCGGCGTCAAATTCGGCATAAACCATGCGTGCGCCTTCTCTGCCATCGGCCAGCATGTGGGCACTGCCGTTGCTGCTGATGGCCGACTCCATCGATTTTTGCCAGTCCGTGTTCACACTGGGCACCGGAATCCAGACGCGGGTCTGGCCACGCGGCGCGGCGATCTCGACGCGGGTGGTCACTTCAAAGGTACGCCAGGCGCCGGTCTGCGGCGCAAACTGGCGCTCGGGCGTATCGGCGCTTTGCGCAAAGGTGTATAGGGGAAGGCTTGCAAGCGCCGAGGCAGCAGCCGTGCGAAGCAATTGGCGGCGCGCAGGCTGCGCGGCACCTATGGGAACGGTGGTCATACAAAGAACTCCGGATATAGAAAAAAAGCGCGTACGGCGTAACAAAAAGTACCCCGGATAGCGCGAAAACCACTGGCCCAAGGCAATTGCTTGTACGGAGCCGGCAGCGGGCGGATTATCACCGCTGCAACAGGTATATTGCAGGCCTGCCATATCAGCGCAACAGCCGTTTTGGCGTTGAGCGCACCCGCCCTTGCCTACCCGACCCCACTGAGTACCGCCTCCTTGTCATCTGAAACCCCGGCCCCCATGGCCGCCCACAGCAGCCCCGATAGTTGGGCGCAGCAGGCGTTTGCCGCCTTTCTCCATGTGCTGCAAGCCACGCCGGGTTTTCGCCAGCGCGAAGGCCAGATGGCGATGGCGCAATGCGTGGCGGACACCTTCAGCCGCGCCGACTTGGGTGACTGCGAGGACCCGCAGCGCGCGATTGCCGTTATCCAAGCGGGGACCGGCGTGGGCAAATCAGCCGCCTATGCCAGCACCGCGATTGCCATGGCCTTGCAACGCAAAACCCGGGTCTTGATTTCCACTGCGACGGTGGCGCTGCAAGAGCAGCTCATGCAAAAAGATTTGCCAGCGCTGGCCGCCAGCATGGAGCAGCCGTTTGCATTTGCCCTGGCCAAAGGGCGCGGGCGCTATGTTTGCAAACTCAAGCTCGAGCGTCTGGTGGGCAGCAGCGGTGCGGAGGATGATTTTTTTGAAGCGGACTTTCCAGCGGTGGCGCTGGGCACGGCCTCGCAGGAAGCCTTGGAAGAGCGGCGCTTTCGGCTGTATGAACATATGGCCGCGACCTTGGCCACGGGCCGCTGGGATGGCGACCGCGACAGCCTGAACGAAGCGCCCGACGCACAGGACTGGGCCACCGTGGCCGCCGAACGGCATAGCTGCACCGTGCGGCACTGCCCACGTTTTCGGGACTGCAGCTACTACCAGGCGCGCAACCGGCTGGCCGAGGCCCAGGTGATCGTTGCCAACCACGACCTGGTGCTGGCCTCGCTGGGGATGAAAACCCTGCCCGAGTTGGACAACTGCCTATTGGTGTTTGATGAAGCACACCACCTGCCGGCCGTGGCCTTGGACCAGTTCAGCAGCGCCATGGAACTGGCCAGCCTGCGCTGGCTGGACCGATTGCCCAAGGTCTTGCAGGACGTCAGTAGTGCGCTGCAGCTAGACCTGGACCCAGACGTGAGCACCGTTAGCAGCCAGCTCAAAGCCACACTGAACCAATTGGCGCGCATGGTGCTGGACCTGGTGCATGCCAGCACCCAGGGGCAGGACGGAACGCTGCGCTTTGCCCATGGCCTGCTGCCCGAGGCCCTGGGCGAGCCTGTGGCCCTGGTGCTGGCGCAGGCCACGGGATTGGCGCAAGCGCTGGACGCCTTGGGAACGCAAATCAAACAAATCGCCAAGGACGACCCGATGCAGGCGCTGCAATGCAGCCAGCAATACGCCAAGCTGGGGCCACTAGCACCGCGCCTGGGCGCACTCACATCCACGGCTAGCCTCTTGCTCGAACATGGCGAACAACCACTGGCCAAATGGCTGCAATGCAAAAGCGAAAGCGGCTTTTTGCTTATCAGCGCCCATGCCTGCCCGATGGTGCCGGGCGACTTGCTGCGCCAGTTTGTCTGGAGCCAGGCCCGCGCGGCCCTACTGACCTCGGCATCGCTGACCAGTTGCGGCAGCTTTGACTATTTTTTGCAGGAATGCGGGCTCTCGGGCAACCCGAATGTGCAGGCGCTGGAAGTCTCCAGCCCGTTTGACTACGCCACGCAGGGCACACTGACGGTGGTGCACACCATGGCGGACGCGAAAAACGTGCAGGCCTATACCGGCGAAGTGGTGGAGTACCTGATGCAAGATATGGCGCGCGTGGAACATGGCGCTTTGGTCTTATTTACCTCGCGGGCGCAAATGCGCGCCGCTACTGACGCCATACCTGCCCGGCTCGTAGAAAGCGTGTTGGTGCAAGGCAGCACCTCCCGCACGCGCTTGCTAGCGGCCCATATGGCGCGGGTGGAGGCGGGTTTACCGTCCATTATTTTTGGATTGCAATCCTTTGGCGAAGGCCTGGATTTGCCAGGCATTCTGTGTGAAACCGTGTTCATCACCAAGCTGCCGTTTGCGCCACCGTCCGACCCGGTGGACGAGGCGCGCGCCGAATGGCTGCGCCGTAGGGGGCGGGACCCTTTCAATGAACTGGTCATCCCCGCTACCGGCATCAAGCTGCTGCAATGGACAGGCCGCGCCATCCGCACCGAAGAAGATCGTGCCCAGGTGATTTGCTACGACAAACGCTTGAACGAACAAGCCTATGGCCGGCGCATGCTGCAAGGCCTCCCCCCCTACCGCTTATTGCAGCGCAAATAGGAAATTGGCAGGCGTAAAAAAACCGGCCCGAAGGCCGGCTTTTTTTGTACTAGCAGTCCGTGATTAACGGATCACCGACAGAACTTCCAACTTGCCACCGCGCACGGTTTGCAGCGTCAAAGCACCGTTCACGATATCGCCTTTGCTGTCAAAGCCGATAGCACCGGTCACACCTTGGTAATCTTTGGTAGCAGCCAGCACAGGCAGGTATTTTGCGGGATCGGAAGAACCCGCCTTGACCATGGCAGCGACCATCAGCTTAACGCTGTCATACACGTAAGGAGCGTACACCTGGACGTCAGCATTGAACTTGGCTTTGAAACGCTTTTCGAAGTCGATTTTCGCGGCTTCGTACTTGCTGCCTTTTTCCACGCCACCGGCTTCAGCACAGTAAACCTGGTTGTCAGCAATCGCGTCGCCGCCGAGCTTGACCAACTCTGCCGAGCAGATGCCGTCGCCACCCATGAACTTGGCGCTGATGCCCAAGGATTTCATCTGGCGCAGCATCGGGCCTGCAACCGCATCCATACCGCCGAAGAACACCACATCAGGCTTTTTACCTTTGATGGTGGTCAGAATGGCGTTGAAGTCGGTTGCTTTGTCGCTGGTGAACTCTTTGGCCACAATGCTGCCGCCGGCTGCAACCACGGCTTTGCTGAATTCCTCAGCAACGCCTTGGCCGTAAGCGGTACGGTCATCGATCACGGCAATGGCTTTGCCCTTGAGCGTGTTGACAGCGTACTTACCCAGTGTGCCACCGAGCTGGGTGTCATCAGCCACCACGCGGAAGGTGGTTTTGAAACCTTGGCGGGTGTACTTGGGGTTGGTGGCGGAAGGAGAGATTTGGGGGATGCCCGCATCGCTGTAAATTTTGGATGCGGGGATGGAAGTACCCGAGTTCAGGTGACCAATCACACCAACGACTTTGGCGTCAGCCAGCTTTTGCGCTACTGCCGTACCTTGCTTGGGGTCAGCGCCGTCATCTTCCGTCATCAGCTTGATGGTGACTTTTTTGCCGCCGATGGTGACGCCCGCTGCGTTGAGTTCCTCTACGGCCATGATGGCGCCGTTTTCGTTGTCTTTACCCAAATGGGCAATAGGACCGCTGGTGGGGCCTACGTGGCCAATGGTCACAACGCTTTGCGCCATGGCCATTCCGGTAGACAGTGCCAGTACGGCGGCTGCGAGGGTTTTTAGTTTCATGACA
>CANKNK010000139.1 GCA_947483455.1 Comamonadaceae bacterium
CGTCACCTTCCGCACTGAATAGGCCGGGCTGCAAGCCCATTTCCTGCCCAATCTCCCGCAAGCGTGCGGTACGGCTGAACGCAGCGGGCCGATCGCGTAACACCGAGGCGACGACTTGGTGATCACTCAGCACCAAAATGCGTCGCCCTACAGCCCGCAGCTGGTAATAAGGACCATATTGCACAGCCCAGGCTTCCAGGGCCAAATGCAAACTGGGCGAACGAAACGCCAAAGCGTTACCCACCAATGGCAGGCCCCGCGGACCGGGCAGATCGGCAATTTGGCGCACCGGCTTGGGCCTAAGCGCAGAGTGTGGCGCGGCAGTGGAGTTCGGATTAGGCATGGTCAGCCATTAGCGTGTTTGCAGAAGCAACACTGTAGGTGCAATGGCTTACCAAGCGCAAGGGCAAGGCTTTAGCGCCCGCGTTCGCGATGGGCAATCCACACGGTAGAAGCCAAAATCACGATCGCGCCCAAAATGGTCGAGTGGCTGGGTATGTCGCCAAATACCAACCATCCCATGAGCGAGGCCCAGAGTAAATCCAGAAAACGCAAGGTCTGGGTTGCCGAAATATCGGCCACGCGAAAACCGCGGGTCAATAAATAATGGGCGCCCGATCCCAGGAAACCCGCGGCCAAAAAACCCAGCCATTGCATCGCTGTCGGGTCGGTCCAATGCAATAGGCCTAGCGGAAGGCTTAGCACCGTTACAGAGATGGCCTGCCACAACACAATGGCGCCCGCGCTTTCTGTACGCGTGAGCGATTTAGTCAGCAAAAATGAGGCCGCAAACAAGGGCGAGGACGCCAGCATGACCAAAAAATAAATACCACCCGATGCCGACAGGTGTGGGCCTACCACCACCAACACACCAGCAAAACCGAACAAAGCGGCAATCCAGCGGTCGGCATACATTTTTTCGCCCAAAAACCAGGCCGCGCCAATCATGATGAAGATGGGCCCGGTAAAGCCGATAGCCGTCATATCGGCCAAACCGATGCGGGGTAATGCGGTGAACCAAAACACCAGCCCTAAGGTGTGTACTGCGCCGCGCCACCACTGGCCCTGCATATTTACCGGACGGTATGCGGCATAGCCTTGGCGCAGCACCAAGGGCAGTATCACAAGGGTGCCGGCCAGGTAGCGTAAAAACTGCGCTTGAAATGGATCCAGTGACAAGGTGATGTTGCGCACAATCGTATTGAGCAACGAAAACACGATGCCGCTGGCCGCCACCCAGAGCATGCCGCGCCAAACGGGGGGCAGCAAGAACATGCGCATGCGTGCATGTCGGCGTGCCAGGGCCATACGGGCCAGCGCGCGGCGCGGCAAAGAGGAGGCGGTGCCTACGCGCACGGGCTAGCAATTGCATTCATGGAGTCTCCCAGTATAGGCCGGGCTAAGGCCATCCAAAGTCCCCAAGAACTAGCCAAAGAGCTGGCCGCGTGCAGCATCGGTTATCGCCAGCACGCAGGGGTGCGTGATGCGCCGCTCCACCGAAACGGCGAAAAATTCTTCCACCAGTTCATCGCTGCGGCCGACGCACTGCACCCCAAATTGGGAAGCCGTTTCCTGCTCCATCACCCTGGGCACCATGAACACGCCACGGCCTTCGCGCCCGAAGGCCGTCATCAATGCGCCGTCGTCAAATTCGCCGATCACACGGGGCGCAATGTTGTGGCGGGTGAACCAGGCTTCGAGCTGCTGGCGCACCGAAGCCTGCGCCCCATGGATCAGTAAGGGCGCGCCATTAAGGCATTCGGGAAAAGGCCCCAGCAATCGCGCCGCTACCGCCGGGGTACACATAAAGGACATGCTGCTGCGCCCCAAGGGGTGGTTAAAGGCGCGCACATTGATGCGCCGTGACATGGGCTCGTCGGCGATCACCAGGTCCAGGCGGTTGAGCGCCAGTTGGGACAAAAGGTCAGGGAACTTGCCTTCGCTACAAGCCATGCGTACCGGCGCAGGCACCGCCAAGGCGGGCTCTAACAAACGGTAGGCCACCGATTTGTTCACCGAATCGGCCACGCCGACCCGAAATTCCAACACCGGTGCCCCACCATGGGCCTGGCGCACCGCTGACTCCAATTCATTGCCCAGGGTAAAAATCTGGTCGGCATAGCCCAGTGCCAAACGTCCGTGTTCGGTCAGCTCTAAGTTGCGCCCGCTTTTCTTAAAGAGCTTGCGACCGAGCCAGTCTTCGAGCAAGTGGATCTGGCCCGAAAGCGTTTGCGGCGTGGTGTGCAACTGCTCGCCTGCGCGCATCACGCCGCCCGATTTTGCGGTAACCCAGAAGTAATACAGGTGTTTAAAGTTCATTTATTGCCCTTGCATTCGCTGTCCGCCGAGGGGAGACATCTTTATCACTTCGAAATTATCGAAGTAAATTAGTCAAAAATACGAATTTACACGAAGCATAAGGGTTTTTATAGTTGGCTTTCCCCCGGCGCACCTGCGCGTCGGATTTGCACGTCCCGTGCGCTAGACGAAAGGACTATGTATGCGATTAAGTACCCGTGGCCGTTTTGCGATCAACGCCATGATTGACCTGGCCCTGCGCCAGCCCGATTGCCCAGTGGCGCTGAGCGAACTGGCTGCACGCCACGGCATCTCGCTTTCCTACCTAGAACAGGTCTTTGCCAAACTGCGCCAACACGGCCTGGTGGAGAGCACCCGCGGACCGGGTGGCGGCTATACCCTGGGTTTTCGTGGCGACGCCATCTCCGTGGCTGACATCGTGACGGCGATTGAAGAGACTACCCCGGTAAGCGAAAGCGCCCAAGGCGACATGACGCATGCCCTGTGCGAGCAATTGCACAAGGCCATGTTGGAACACATGAAAACCATCAGCTTGCGCGGCCTGGCCCTGGAGCAAAAAGCCAAAGGCTTTCAGGTGCAAACCCGCAAGCCTGGCAAAAAAGCCCTGCTGAAACAAGCCGCACCCACGCTGTCCCGCCCCAACGCGCCCAACTCCGTTTTTGCCTTGGGCAACTGGTTGCCGACACGGGCCTGAATCGGGCAGGGCGCCAACCTAGATCGCGAGGCAGTTGGCGGCCTAAGCGGGTCTGAACCATCGGTGCAGCGCCCCAGGCCACCAGGTCTAAAGCCGTTCGAGCGCGCAAGATGGTTGGCATACCCCATAAAAAAGGGCCAGACCGTTGCCGGTCGGCCCTTTTGATCAACAGCTAAAAACTTACTTCTGGTAAGAGATACGGTATACCGCACCGGCTTTGTCATCAGACACCAGGATAGAGCCATCGACGTACTGCTGCACGTCTACCGGACGGCCTAAGTAGTAGCCTGCTGCCGTCATCCAACCTTCGGCAAAGGCTTCGGTTTTGGCTGCATTGCCTTTGTCATCCAGATAAGTGACCATGACACGTGCGCCACGCGGCTTGACCGCATTCCAGGACCCGTGCTGTGCGCTGAAGATGGCGTTCTTGTACTTGGCCGGGAACATATCGCCGGTATAGAACATCATGCCTAGATCAGCTGCGTGGGCGATCATTTCCACTTGGGGCTTCACGTATTTGTCGGCCATATCCTTGGGGATAGCTTTGCCTTTGTAGTCATCGGTGCGCACATCGCCACCACCGTAGTAGGGATGGCCATACCAGCCGCCTTGTACCAACTTGCCATTGACTGAAGGGATCTTGTTCAGCTCACCAGGAGGCGTTTCGTCGCCCATGCCGTCGACCTGGTTGTCGGTGAACCACAGGCTACCGTCTTTGGGGTTGAATGCCAAGCCGGAGGAATTGCGCACACCGGTAGCAATCACTTGGCGATCACCGCCGTCACGGTTAAAGCTCAGGATGGAGCCGATGCCCACTTTGCGGTACATATCCACTTTTTCAGGCGGCGTCACGTTAAACGGCTGGCCCATAGTGATGTAAAGGCGGTTATCGGGCCCGATGGTGCAGGCACGCGCAGTGTGGTTGTAAGACTCTTCTTCTGCGGGGATCAAGTCGCCTTGTTTGACAACGGCAAAAGCCACCGTGTCAGAACCTTCGGTGAAATACTCCACCGCGGGGAACATCATGACGCGATTGCGTTCCACCACGTACATAAAGCCGTCCGGCGTGTAGCAAACACCGGCGGGGATGTCGAACTTGACGCTGGGGCTGAAATCTTCCACCGTGTCGGCGACATGGTCCATATCGCGGTCATTGGCAAAATAAACGTTGTTTTTGCGGGTGCCGACCCATACAGCGGCGGTGTTGCGGCTTACGGCAATGGTTCGGGCGTCGGGCACTACGGCGAAGACCTCAATCTTGAAGCCATCAGGCAGCTTCACGTTGGTCAGTGCCTTCTTTAAATTGGCGATATAGGCGGGGTCTTGTGCAATGCGCTTCGGGGGCGGGGTACTGGTCTTCTTGAAAGCGCCTAGTTTGTCAAGATTGGCCTCGTCGCCGGCAGCAAAGCCCGCGCCAGCAGTCAGGGAAAAAGCCAGGCCGATGGCGACGCAAGTCGCACTGCGCCGCATGAGGGCGCCGATGGTTGTAGTCACGGGGGGTCCGATACAAAGAGGCCGGGCTGGTTGATTGCGTTGGCGCAATGACCCGACAGCACCAAACCCCGGATGAATATTCACACAGGCAGCGCGTGGATGGACTCTAATGCGTGACCCTAAGATTTAAGGGGTGATTACCCTAGGTTGGGTATCAAGAAAATTCATGCACTACCTGAATATTGGTCCCCGGACAGTGGGGCGTGGCAGTCCGCTCAGCTTGCGGGCTACGCTCGAACCAGGGGCGGCTGGCACCGCGAGCGCGCAGACCTACTTCACTTCCACTTTGATCGAGCTATACCAAGCGGCCAGGTCTTCGATATCCCCGTTGCTCAGCGGCTTGGCCATGATGCTCATGATCTCGTTTTGGCGCTTGCCGCTGCGGTAGGCGCGCAATTGCTCAATCAGGTAAATCAAGGGCTGGCCTGCCAAATTAGGCGCTTCATTCAAGGTGGACATCCCATTGAGGCCGTGGCAAGTAGAACAAGGCATCGATTTGGCCTTGCCTGCGTCGGCATCTCCCGCCCAAACGGTTTGGCCCATTGTTGCAGCCACAAACGCGAGGGGAATTAAGAATTTCATAGTTTCAGTGACTCATTGGAATTGCATAAAAAAGCGGGCCGGGCAAAATGCCCAGCCCGCCAGGGGTTATAGAAGTTTACTTCTGGTAAGTGATGCGATAGACCGCACCCGCCTTGTCGTCAGACACCAAGATAGAACCATCGACGTATTGCTGTACATCCATGGGACGGCCCAGATAGAAGCCGGCAGAGGTCATCCAGCCTTCGGCAAACGGCTCATGCTTGGTGGCATTCCCTTTGTCGTCCAGGTAAGTCACCATGACGCGCGCGCCACGTGGCTTGACCGCATTCCAGCTGCCGTGCTGGGCGCTGAAGATGGCGTTCTTGTACTTGGCGGGGAACATGCTACCGGTGTAGAACATCATGCCCAG
>CANKNK010000140.1 GCA_947483455.1 Comamonadaceae bacterium
AAATACCTGAAATCGCTGCCAACAACGCGTCTGTGTCGAGCAACTCGGACATTAATAAAGGCGCACGGCCGGGACGCAGCAGCACATACACTGGGACGCCGCTGCGGCCCAGTTGCTGCAAGGCCTGGCTGATGGCGGCATCCCGCCGGGTCCAATCTGCCCGCATCAACACCACCTTTTTTTCAGCAAATGCTTTCTGCACCTGCGGTTTGGATAGAACCTGTTGCTCGTTGTACTGGCAGGTAATACACCAGGCAGCGGTGAAGTCAACAAAGACAGGCTGGCCGGAAGCTAATGCCGCCTGCTCGGCTTGTGCGGTCCAGTTGCGCCAAAGGTTTGAAGCTGCATTGCTTTGCTCGGAAAGCGCATTGGTTTCTGATTGCGAGGCTACGCGCAAGGCCATGCTACCGGTCAACAACGACACCAGCAGCGCCAAGGCGCCAAAGCCCATGGCCGCGCGGCCGGGCAAGTGCAAAGCCCAAAGACACATAGACAAGCACAAGAGCATAGCTACCAGCATGGCGGCAAGGTCCAGGCTTGTCATGTGTGCCAAAACCCATACCAGCCAAACCACTGTCGCGGCCATGGGAAAGACCATAAACTTGCGCAAGTATTCCATCCATGGGCCAGGTTTAGGTAAATGGCGTGCCAATGCCGCGCTGTTGGTGACAAGCGCGTAGGGGAGTGCAAGCCCTAATCCCAGCGCCAAAAAAATCACCATCGCTTGCCAGCTAGGCAAGGTCATCGCCAAGCCCAGAGATGCACCCATGAAGGGTGCCGTGCAGGGCGAAGCGACCACGACCGCAAGTACCCCCGATAGCGCGGCGTCAGTCACGGGGTTATGCAGCTGTATGCCCGCCAGGCGGCCAGGAACGAGTCTGGAGACATCGAGTAAGTCCATCAAATTGAGGCAAATCAGCGTGAACAAGGTGGCCAGTGCCGCAATAAAAATGGGCGATTGCAAGTGAAAGCCCCACCCCAGCGCCTGCCCACCCGCGCGCAGGCCTAAAAGCAAACCGCCCAAAATCGCCATGGATACAAGCACCCCACCGGTATAGGCCGCGGCCTGGGCGCTACGCTGTTTCGCGCTCCCCTGCACGATAGCTAAGCCCAGCGCCTTAAGTGCCAGCACTGGAAAAACGCATGGCATTAAATTGAGAAGCAAACCCCCGGCGAAGGCTGCCAAAACAGCGCCCCAAAAAGCAAGTTGGGTAAGGCTTGCTGCGATAGCAGTCCCGCCGTTTTCAGTGAGGGTGGGCGTCTGGGTTGTGGACCCCGTATCTGGCGTTTTGGGAGTGGTTTGCGGCCAGTTACCCGGCGCGTCCAAGGTGGCGCGCACTGATTTGCCCGCGTAAGAAAACACAAATGGCAGCCTGTCGGGCCCGCCTACGCGCTGCGGTGAAAACGGGATTAGCGCTGTCCAGGTATCGCCATCCCATAGCTGCGTGGCCATGGGAAATGCCTTCTGAAGCACAGCGGCTGACGAACTTACTTTGTCTTGCGGGTCGGGAAGCAAAGGGCTTGCGAATACCGAAGAAACTTCAGGAAAGGCCGCAATTGCTTTGCCTTGCCAGGCTTGGGGCAAACCTTGGAGCCGCAATTTCAGCCCGTCCGGAACAAACTCGCTGTGAATCTGCCCCCCAAAATTTGCGGGCCGCTTGAGGCGCGCCTCTTCGAATAAAGCACTGTGTAGGGCGGTCGATCCCTGGAATGGAATCGCCAGGGTGAATTCACCCTCCTGCGGTATGCATTCCTGACGACATACCAGCCAGCTTGCGTGCAGCCGCACCGTAAAACTATTACCGCTGGCTTTAAAGCCTTCGTCCAATTGCACCGGGACGGGAAGCAAGACTTTCCCTTCATAGCCGAGGTTGGCTAGCGCGCCAATCCTAATTTTTTGAGGTACTGGCCAGTCAATGCCTCCCGCTTGCGCCCCGGCGGGTAAGGTCCATTGCAGTTCCGTCGGTAAGCCGGAATCGCCGGGATTGACCCAATAGGTGTGCCATTGGGCTTGGTGGTCTAGCAGCAAGCCAAGACTGAAATCTTTGCCCAAGCCAATACCTTGGGGTGCATAGGCAACTAGCTCAGCCCGCAGCTCAGGGTTTTGCACCACGGAGCCTTCCTGTACTGAACTCTTGGCGCCGACCAGGCCCATGCTGCCCATCATCAAAAGCAGCACGAACGTCCGATGCATAGGGAGCGTGATAGCTTTATACAGGCACCAGAGTAAGCGAGGTGAGACCATCAGGTTGGCAGACAAAAGTTTGAAGTGCAGCCCCGTGTGCACGAATAAAAGGGTAGGCAGGCCATGCGTCGCCGCCAACGGAGGCGCTATTGTCCACCTTTGGCCTTACCCGTATCCGCGGGCTGGTGCCAAGGCCCGAAAACCTCTGGCCACTTATGCGGATTCTTGATGCGCAACTGCTTATGTACGCTTTCACGGCCGAACACGACCTCAATATCACGCTCCCGGACCCCAAAAAGAGGCGCCAAGAAACCCACCATATGGTCGGTCGCCCGTCCGTTGCGCGGCTGCGCCCTAACACTCACTTTGAGTTGCGGACCCTTGGGCCTTCCTACGGCATCTTTGCTTGCGCCTGGTTTACCCAGGATATTGACCACCAGCGTATCGCCATCCCAGCGAAAAAAGGATTCTTCGTGCGCTTGTGCCATGCTTCCATAATAAGGGCATGCCCCACCGCATTCTTCTGGTCACCCTCAACGCTAAATATATGCACGCCTCCCTGGGGCTGCGCTATTTACTGGCCAATATGGAGCGATATGGAGGCAGAGATTTGAAGTCGTGCACCAGCTTGCATGAGTTCACTATTCACAGCGCTGTAAAAACGATCGTAGATGATTTGCTTTCTCATTGCGGGCCCAGGGATGCCCAGGGTGTGCAAATCATTGGTTTTGGCGTGTATATCTGGAACGTGCAGCAAACCCTAGACGTGATGCGTGCGCTCAGAGCCCAGCGACCGGAGTTCCGGCTGGTCTTGGGCGGCCCAGAAGTCAGCCATGAATGGGAGCAGCAAGCCATAGTTGCACAGGCCGATTTTCTAATTACGGGTTGGGGTGACGTCAGCTTCCCCCGACTATGCCGCGCACTGATCCATGGCCCCCAGCCTTTGATGAAGGTCATTGCTGGCGAGCAAGCGCCGCTCGCAGAATTGGACTTCCCTTATGACTATTTCACCCCCGATGACCTGGCGCACCGCGTGCTTTACGTAGAGGCTTCCCGAGGTTGCCCATTTAAGTGCGCGTTTTGCCTGAGCGCCTTGGATAAAACGGCATGGGCTTTCGAACTGGAGCCCTTTCTTGCCCATTTGCAGTCGCTCTACTCGCGTGGTGCACGAACTTTCAAGTTTGTCGACCGGACCTTCAATTTAAAGGTGGATGCATCGATCCGAATACTAGAGTTTTTTCTGGATTTGATCGCGCGTGCGCCACGGGAAGCCTTGTTTGTTCACTTCGAGCTGATACCGGATCACCTGCCCGAAAGCCTGAAGGCCTGCATCGCGCGTTTTCCTCCAGGTAGCTTGCAGTTTGAAATTGGCATCCAGAGCCTTAACCCCCAAGTTCAAAAAGCCATTGCAAGACGTCAAGACACGGAAAAAACGCGCTCCAACATTGATTGGCTGGTAAAGCATAGCCAGGCGCACTTGCACACTGACTTGATTTTCGGCCTGCCTGGCGAGAATTGGGAGAGTTTCGCAGCAGGGTTTGACGCGCTATGGTCATGGGGTCCGCATGAAATTCAACTCGGCCTACTCAAACGCTTGCGCGGAACCCCGCTCGCCCTTACCGCCGATCCTGCAATGCTGTTTCAGGATAGCCCGCCCTACGCGGTCATTCAAACCGATGCGCTGTCGCCAGAGCAGGTAGTGGCTTTTACGCGCTTGGCACGGTATTGGGATTTGATTGCCAATTCCGGGCGCTTCCCCACCAGCTTGCCGCTGCTCCTAGCGGGTGTATCGGCGTTTGCTGGATTTGCTGACTTTGCCGCTTGGTTGTGGAGCAAAACGGGCCGCACCAGTGGCATTACCCCCGAGGCGCTGGTTGATGCATTGCATGCTTACTTAACCGAGGTACGCACCTTGCCTGCCCCTATCGTGCATGCAGCCTTGTTGGCGGACTACCGGGGAAGCGGCGCCCGTGCCAAGCCCCGGGTCCTCCAATCCGACTTAAGCCGCTCCAAGACGGCACAATCTGCGGTCGGGGAAAGCGCTGCGCGCCATAGCAGCAGGCAGCGTCGGCATCTGAGCGCCCTGGATCCATTGCCCGTACCTCCTAGCCAAGAAAGACCTTCACATGCCGCATAGCAAAGCCCATCCGTCGCCGTTCTGGGCCGATTGTGCGACCACGCATTTCCGGGATTTGCAAGCAAGTGGCGCTATCGGTCAGGTGGTGGCAGTGATGCCTGTTGCCGCCACAGAGCAGCATGGGCCGCACCTGCCTCTCAAGGTGGACACAGCCATTGTTGATGGCGTGATTGATGCGGCGATTGCGCACTTACCCGCTAACTCCCAGGCCTTGTTTTTACCGACCCAGGCTGTTGGCTTCAGTCCCGAGCATGCGCGTTTTGCTGGCACGCTCACTCTCAAAGCGGAGACCGTTTTGCGCTTATGGACGGAGCTGGCCGAGAGTGTTGCCGCCACCGGCGTGCGCAAATTGCTGATCTTCAATGCGCATGGTGGGCAGGCCAATCTGATGGATTTGGTAGCGCGTGATTTACGCGCCCGCCTTGACATGATGGTCTTTAGTGTCAATTGGTACGCACTGCCTCTTAGCGGCCCGCAAGGCGAGGACGTGAACAGCATGTTCAGCCCCGAAGAGCAACGCTTTGGTGTCCATGCGGGCGATCTGGAGACATCCCTGATGCTGGCCATCGATCCCGAGCACGTCAATATGGGCGCAGCCTCGCGTTTCCCTTCAAGCGCACAAATGCGCGCGACCAGCTTCGACATTCTTGGCAACGGTAAGACGGCTAAGTTCGCCTGGCAAATGCAGGACTACAACGCGGCGGGCGCAGCCGGTAACGCTGCTGCGGCTACGGTTGAAAAGGGCAATACGGTCTTAAATGCGGCGGGCCGTTCACTGGCGGCGCTGCTGTCGGAGATCGAGCGGCTTGACCTGGCCACCTTGAGTAACGCTACGCAATGAGGCTCCTTCCTTCCTCCGGGCCTACTAGGACGTTGCGCTAGGGCTTGTTGGACGGCCCCAATGGAGCAGCGGGTTACTTATTGCCGCCGGGCCCACGAAGGGAAGTGGCGCTAGCCAGGTTCAGGCGTAAGTGTGCCAGTCAGTGTAGGTCGGCTCATCTAGATGAGGCAAATGGTTGTAGCTCAGCAATACGTGGCGCTTGGGATTGAATGAAAACTCGGTGATCGAGGTGTTACGGATTCGGAAATTGAGCTCGATCGTCGTTTCGGCGGAGGTGCC
>CANKNK010000141.1 GCA_947483455.1 Comamonadaceae bacterium
CCACGGGGCGCGCACCATGAGCCTATTGCACAAGCCGGCTACTGGCCCGCGTAATGTGCCCGCCTTCAGCGCGCCGCAAGCGCCCAGGGCTGCCCGGCCTTCATACGCGTGGCGCCCCAAGGCCGAACTTATGCGCCGCGTTGCGCCCGCCCTTGGCTTCACCTTGATCGAAGTATTGGTAGCCCTGACCATCGTGGCGGTAGCGCTCATGGCCGGTATGAAAGCCAGCGGCGCCTTGACGCTGCACGCGCAGCGCCAGACCGATGTCTTGCTCGGCCAGATGTGTGCGGAAAACGCCTTGCACCAAATGCGCTTGTCGCGCCAGATGCCCGGCGTGGGCCAAAGCAGCCGCGAGTGCCTGCAGGGCACCCAAAGCTACACCGTGGCGCTGGATGTGCAGCCCACCCCCAACCCCAATTTCGTACGCGTCGATGTCCTGGTACGCAACAGCACCGAGCCGGTGCTGCGCCTGACCACCATCGTGGGCCGCAACTGATATGCAAAGCCGGCCACTGCCCAAACCCCATAGGGTGCCCACAGCGTTGCCCCAGCGTGGCTTCACGCTGATCGAGTTATTGGTGGCGCTGGTGCTGATGGCGGTGATGGCGGCCCTAAGTTGGCGCGGCTTTGACGCCATGCAGCGCCACCAAAGCAGCCTGGCCCTCCATTCTCAAGAAGTGCTGAGCCTGCAAAACGGCCTAGCCCAATGGACAGCGGACCTGGAGGCCCTAGAAACCCAGCCCGGCCAAAGCAGCATGGACTGGGATGGCCGCGCGCTGCGCCTGCTGCGCCGGGGCAGCCAAAGTACGGGCGAAGGCTTGCTGGTGGTGGCTTGGGCGCAGGGCCAGCGGGCGCAAGGCAATGTGTGGCTGCGCTGGTCCTCGCCGCCACTGACCAACCGCGCCCAAATGCTGGCCGCCTGGAGCCAAGCGGCTTTGTGGGCGCAAAACCCTGGCGATGCCGAGCGGCAGCGCGAAGTCATCATCGCGCCCATGAGCGGCTGGCAAATCGTGTATTTCCGCGGTGGCGCTTGGTCCAATCCGCTTTCTAGCGCGGACCAGGTGAAGGTCACTCCCGAGGCGCCAGCCAACGTTGCCAATGGCGTGGCGGCGGAGGGCGCTTCCGATACCGGCAAAGGCTTGCTCGGCGGACTGGCCAGCGCAGCACCCCGCGCCATCAGCTCTCCGGGCCAGGCGCCAACCGAGGCCATGCCCGACGGCGTGCGCTTGGTGCTGACATTGCCCGATGGCGGCGCGGTCAGCGGCACCATCACGCGCGATTGGTCGCGCTCCGGATTGGGGGGCTCATGATGCGGCGCACCGCAGCGCGCAGTCGCCAAAGCGGCGCAGCCATCTTGATGGCTATGCTGACCGTGGTGCTGGTGGCCACCTTGGCCTCGGCGGCCCTGTGGCAGCAGTGGCGCGCCATTGAGATCGAGAGCGCGGAGCGCAGCCGCGCGCAATCGGCCTGGATACTGCAAGGCGCCCACGATTGGGCGCGCCTGATACTGGCCGAGGACGGACGCAAAGGTGGATCGGACAATCTGACCGAACCCTGGTCTATGCCGCTGGAAGCGGCGCGCTTGTCCACCTTTTTGGCGGCGGACCGCAGTGACGCCATCTTGGCCGACCAAACCGGCAGCGCGCTGCTTTCGGGCCAGATGTTTGATTTGCAATCGCGCCTGAACCTGCGCAACCTTATCGTCGGCGACAAGGTGCATGCCCCCGCGGCAGCGCAATTGGCGCGCCTGTTCACCATCCTGAACTTGCCGGCCCAGGAACTGACTTTGTTGCTCAGCGGCCTGCTGAGCGCGCAGCAGGCCACCCATGCGCCAGAGGGTGTGGTGGTGCAGGCACCACTGGTGCCGCAAACCGTGGACCAACTGGCCTGGCTGGGCCTGAGCAGCAGCACCATCGCGCAAATACGCCCGTATGTGACCCTGCTGCCCGAGACCAGTAAGGTCAATCTGAACACCGCCTCGGATATCGTGCTGCGCGCCGCCGTCGTCGGCGTAGATGCCGCCTTGGCCCAGCAGTTGCTGCAAAAGCGCAGCAACAAACCTTGGGAAACCTTAGACGATTTTGCGCAAGCCGCAGGCCTACCGGCCAAACTACTAGACGCTGAAGCCTTGGGGACACAAACCCGGTTTTTTGAATTGCGTGGCACGCTGGAATTGGACGGGCAGCCGGTGCATGTCATCGCCCTTGCACAGCGCGAGGGCCAGCGGGTACGCATCCTGCGCCGCGAACGCACCGTCGCCCAGGCGCCCGCGCTGGCAAGGCCCTAGCATGTGCGCACCCCGCTTCCCAAGGCCTGCCGCCTACAATCCATGCAGCGATTGAACCCATGGCCATTTTGATCATTACCCTGCCCGCGCAAGCACTCAAGTCCGCTACCCAGCTTGACTATGTGATCAGCCGCGACGGCACGGTTCTGGATACGCAGTCGAGCGCGCCCTGGTCGCTATTGCCCGCGAGCGCCCGCGCCGCCCAGGCATCGCAGGTGGTGCTGGTGCTGCCCCTGGAGCGTGTCTCCTGGCACCAGGTGCAATTGCCACCGGGCGCCGCGCGCTCGGCACGTCTGCGAGCGGTGCTCGAAGGCCTGGTGGAAGACCAGTTACTCGACGATGTGGCCGATCTGCACCTGGCCTTGCAATCGCCGCTGCCCGCGCAAGGCCCGGTGTGGCTGGCCGCCTGCGACAAAGCCTGGTTGCAAGCCTGTGTGCAGGAAGTTGAGCAGGCCGGATTCTTTATTTCGGCCTTGGTGCCTGCGTTGGCGCCGCCCGCGTTGGGGGTGGTTGGTGGGGGCGCAAACGCCCAGCTCTACGCGCTAGACAGCCCGCAAGGCCCCCAGTGGGTGCACAGCAGTACGTCTGGCCTCACGCGCTGGCCTCTACAGGCCGCGGTATTGGCCGCACTCAAACCCACCGAGGATGTGCCAGTGTTCGCCGAGCCCGCAGTAGCCAAGCAGGCCGAAGCGCTGCTGGGCCGCCCGCTGTTTTTACAAACCAGTGCCCAGCGCGCCTTGCTCGCTAGCCAGGGCGCTTGGGACCTGGCGCAATTTGGCATCGTGGCTTCGCGCGGCGGGCGCAGCTTGCGGCACCTCACGCAGGGCTTGCAACAGTTTTCCAGCGCACCGCGTTGGCGCCCGGTGCGCTGGGGCTTGTGGGCTTTGTTGCTGGTGCAGGTGCTGGGCCTCAATCTCTATGCCTATCAGCAGCAAGCGGCCGTTAATCAGGAGCGCCGCGCCATGCAGGCGGCTTTCACCAGCACCTTTCCCAAAGTGCAAGTGGTGGTGGACGCGCCAGTCCAAATGCAGCGCGAAGTCGATCAACTGCGTCAGCGCAGCGGCCAATTGGCGCCTGGCGACGCAGAGATCATGCTCAGTGCGCTGATGCAAACGGCCAACTTTCCGGCGGCACCCACGGCCGTGCATTACCAAAATGGCGAACTCAAACTGGAGGGCCTCCCACTGAGCAGCACGGCCCTGGCCGATCTGATCCGCGCCATGCAGGCACGCGGCTACCAGTTACAAGCCCAGGGCGCAGCGCTGTCCATGCGCGCTAAGGACGCGCCATGATGCAATCCTTGCGCAATGCCTGGCAGGCCCGCTGGTCGCAAGCGAGCGCGCGTGAGCAAACCTTGGTGCGAACGGCCATCGGTGTTTTGCTGCTAGCGGCTGTGTGGTTTATCGCACTGCGCCCGGCCTGGGTGAGTTTGAAGGCGGCGCGCGCACAAGCGCCCTTGGTACGTGCGCAATACGAACAGGTTTTGCAATTGCAGGCAGAGGCGCTGGCCTTGCGCGCCCAGGCGCCCGGCGCCCCCGTCGATGCCAAAGCGGTATTGCAAAACGGACTAAGCGCCCTGAAAAAAAATGCGCGTATGGCGGTGGTGGCCGAGCGCGCCACCATCAGCTTCAAAGACGCTGCGCCGGATGCACTGGCGCGCTATATGGAGCAAGCGCGCCTGATGGCGCACACCAGCACCTTGGAGATGCATGTCAACCAGGCCGCTGGGCTGTGGTCCGGCAGCTTGGTCTTGCAACTGCCCGCGCCGGGCGCGCCCTGACCCCTTTTGGCAGCACCATGGCAAGTACAGCTTCCGCTTTTCTCGCTGCGCCGGGCCATCGTGCGCCGTGGACTTGGATGCTGGCCGGAATGTTGGTAGGCCTGTGTTTGGCATTGCTGTTTTTCGCACCGGCACGCTGGTTGGCGGCGCAAGTGGACCAGGCCAGCGAAGGGCGGATGCGTCTGTCCGATGCGCAGGGAACGGTCTGGTCCGGCTCGGGCCAGCTCAGCTTGCACGGCGGGCAGGGCAGCAAGGATGTCAGTGTCTTGCCCGGTAGGGTGCACTGGCAATTGCTGCCAAGCGTCGGCGCCTTGGACCTAGAACTGCGCGCCGATTGCTGCACCCCCGAAGGCCTGCAAGTGCAGGTATTGCCGTCCTGGGGCGGTGCGCGCTTGCAAGTGGCAGACCGCCAGTCGCACTGGTCTGCACAATGGCTGGCGGGGCTGGGCACGCCCTGGAACACCATCCGGCCCGAAGGCCAGTTGCTGTTGCAAAGCAGCGCTTTTGTGGTGCAATGGTCAGCGGGGCGCTGGTCCTGGCAAGGGATGTTGCAAATTGACGCCCTGGACATGGCCTCGCGCCTGTCTACTTTGCGGCCTATGGGGAGCTACCGCTTGCGCTTGCAGGACGCGCCGTCTTCGCAATTGCAACTGAGCACACTGCAAGGCGGCTTGCAATTGCAAGGCAGCGGCCTGTGGACGGGTGGCAAATGGCGTTTTGAGGGCGAGGCCAGTGCCGCGCCCGACCGGGAGGAGGCGCTGGCCAATCTCCTGAACATCATTGGGCAGCGCAAAGGTGCGCGTTCGATCATCAAACTGGGTTGAAAATTCATGACAGCATTTGCGCATTTCAAAACCTCGGGCTTTCTAGCCGCCATCGGCCTGCTTTTGTATAGCGCTTGCCTGCTGCCGGTACAAGCGCAATCTGCAGCCCCGGCCCCCGCAGCCTCTGCTGCCGCTGCCAAGGCGGACACGACATACAAACGCGGCGACTACATCACCCTCAATTTCAACGCCGCCGACATCGAGGCCGTGGCCCGCACCATGGGCGTGATTTCGGGAATGAATGTCGTGGTCGATCCGCGTGTTAAAGGCCAAATCAATTTGGTTAGCGAAAAATCGGTCAGCCCGCAAGTGGCGATGGCGCAGTTCCTGACCAGCTTGCGCATGCAGGGCTTTACCATGGTGGAGTCGGCGGGCTTGTTCAAAGTGGTGCCCGAGGCCGACGCCAAGCTGCAAAGCGCTGCGGTAGAAACCAGCGAGAGCGCCCCCAAAGGCGCGCCTGGGGCGCAAATTGCCACGCAAATATTCAAGCTTAATTTCGAGTCGGCCAACAACCTGGTCACCATACTGCGCCCGCTGATCAGCCC
>CANKNK010000142.1 GCA_947483455.1 Comamonadaceae bacterium
CCAAAGCACGGAGCAGTTCGAAATTTTGTTCAACAAAGGCAAGCTCGATGCCCTGCCCCAGGAACTCAAGAACATCGTCGAAACCGCAGTCCAGGCCTGCTCTGCAGAGATGAGCTGGAAGATGGTGGATCGCAACTCCAAAGACTATGTGGACATGAAAAAGCAGGGCATCAAGTTCTACCGCACGCCTGCTTCGGTGCTCAAGGCCCAATTGGAAGCCTGGGACAAAGTGTCCACCAAGAAAGCCACCGAGAGCCCAATCTTCAAGCGCATTATGGATTCGCAACGCGCCTTTGCCCAGCGTGCCTTCCCATGGCAGCGCGATTACCTGGTCGACTACGACCTGGCGTACGACTTCTACTTCAACAAGACCTAATCCAGACCGAACTGGGTTTCAGTGCCCTCTCTTGCGTAAGCGGGAGAGGGCGGTTTGTCGTTTTGAGGGTACCTAATGAATTCACAAGAATTACTGCATACCGCAGACTCTATAAGCACGTGGGTTGGAAAAGCATTTGCCTGGTTGATCGTCGCCCTGATGTCGGTGGTGGTCATCGAAGTTTTTAAGCGCTACGTTTTAAATCACCCCACTGCATGGGTGTTCGACGTCTGCAACATGATGTACGGCACCTTGTTCATGATGGGTGGCGCCTACACCTTGTGCCAAGACGGCCATGTACGTGGCGATTTTTTTTACGGTAGCGCCAAGCCCCGTACCCAAGCCTGGTTGGACCTGGTTTTATTCATCGTATTTTTTATTCCAGGCGTCGCGGCACTGACCTGGGCCGGCTGGGGATATGCCTCAGACGCATGGGCCATCAAAGAGCAGACCTTCAATGCCGACCCGCTGCCCTTATATCCCTTTAAATCCATCATCCCTTTGGCGGGTTTCACCGTCTTATTGCAGGGTGTGGCCGAGATTTTTCGCTGTGTAGTGTGTATCCGTACCGGCGAGTGGACACCCCGCCTCAAAGACGCCGAAGAGATTGACGTGGTGGAGCAGCAGTTGGGCGCCAGCACCCTGGTGGACAGACAGGCGGCCATGGATGCCATTGCCAACGTCAAGCATATTGAAGATGCGGCCCACCACCGTGCAACGGGAGGCCAAGCATGAGCGATCCGGCACTTGGCTTGACGATGCTCAGCCTGATCATTGTGGTGATCATGCTGGGCTTTCCTACTGCCTTTACCCTGATGGGCTTGGGCATGGTTTTTGGCTTCGCGGCTTTTTACGACCCTGGAACCCCTTGGTTGGATAACCGTGTTTTCAATTTGATCGTACAGCGCACCTTTGGCGCGATGAACAACGATGTATTGATATCGATCCCTTTGTTCGTGCTGATGGGCTATGTGATGGAGCGTGGGGCCCTGGTGGACAAAATGTTCCATAGCGTGCAACTGGCTTTTCGCAACGTGCCCGGCTCGCTGGCCGTGGCCACCCTGATCATCTGTACCTTCTGGGGTATTGCCAGTGGGCTGGTCGGTGCCGTGGTGGTGCTGATGGGCGTGATTGCCATGCGTCCTATGCTCAATGCCGGCTATGACACGCGGCTTGCGGCCGGCGTGATCACCGCCGGCGGTACCCTGGGTATTTTGATACCGCCCTCCGTCATGATCATTGTGTATGCGGCGGTGGCCGGTCAGTCGGTGGTGAAGTTGTATGCGGCGGCCATGTTGCCCGGCTTCTTCTTGGCGTTTTTGTACTTGGTCTATGTCATCGGCTGGGTCATGATCAACCCGAAGATCGCACCTAAATTGCCCAAAGACCAGACCCGCGCACCGGTGCAACCCTGGGTGCAGCATATTGCCGACCAGTACTCCCCCCTGTTTTTGGTCGCCTTGGTCAAAGCACTGCTTTCACCCGGACGCGCCACCCGCTCCGGTTTGGCGCATATCCGTATCAGCTGGGGTCTGCTGTTGCGCACCTTCCTGATGGCCTTGGTACCTGTGTTTACTGCCTTGGCATGCCTAGGTGCTGCGTATTGGTATGTGGTCATCCATTCGCAAGCGGACAACAACGCTGCCGCAGCGGCTGCCGTAGCCCAGGCCGCAGCCCCTGCGGCCGAGGTGGCCACGGTCAAAGCGGGTGTGCAAGAGCCACCGGGTGCACCAGCGGTGGCCGAAGCACCACCAGTCGCAGCCAAGGCCTCCAAGGGGGGGCTGGAAGAGCCGCCGGGTGCAGCTGCACCCGAGCCTGTCGCCAAGGTCGCAAAATCATCCAATGGTGGGCTGGAAGCTCCTCCCGGCGCGGCACCCGAACCTGTAGCGACGACGGCTAAAGCCCCCAAGGGCGGTCTGGAAGAGCCGCCGGGAGCGGCTGCGCCAGCACCTGTAGCCAAGGTCGCAAAATCGTCCGATGGCGGGCTGGAAGAGCCACCGGGTGCAAAAGGTGCCGACGTTCCGCCCGGCGCTGAGGAAAGTACAGGCAAGCGGCACCATTCGGCGGAGACCTTGCAAGAATTGGGTGATGGCGACGTATCCGAAGCGCCGCACACCGAGCCAGTGCCTCCAGGTTTTTACATTGGCTTTTGGATCGCCTGTGCGCTCACTGTCGCATTGCTGCTGTATTACTACCGCTCGTTTGATGCGGAGCAGTATGAAATTTTGAACATGCTGACCCGTTCGGTCATGCCCTTGGGTATCTTGACCTTTGTCGTACTGGCGGTGATTTTGTTTGGCATCACCACCGCCACCGAGTCGGCGGCGGTAGGTGCAGCAGGTGCCTTCCTCATGGCCTGGCAATCAGGAACACTGGATTTCGAGAAAACCAAGCAAGCAGTGTTCCTGACGGCCAAGACCACCTCCATGGTGTGCTGGTTGTTTGTGGGTTCGGCTTTGTTCTCGTCGGTGTTTGCGATTCTGGGTGGCCAGAGCCTGGTCGAGCAATGGGTGCTGTCCTTTGACCTGAGCCCCTTGCAGTTCATGTTGCTATCGCAAGTCATTATTTTTGTGCTGGGCTGGCCCTTGGAGTGGACCGAAATCATCGTGATTTTTGTGCCTATCTTCTTGCCTATGTTGACGCACTTTGGTATCGACCCCATCTTGTGGGGCACCATGGTGTTTGTGAACTTGCAGGCCGCCTTCCTGTCGCCACCGGTAGCGATGTCGGCGTTCTACCTCAAAGGTGTATCACCGCCACATGTCACCATCAACCAGATTTTTGCCGGCATGATGCCTTATATGTACATCGTGATCATGTGCCTGGCCATCATGTACGTCTGGCCTGGTATGACCTTGTGGTTGCCACAATACCTGTACGGCGCTTGATCGGCTTAGGGCCTGCGCCTGCAATGGATCGGCGTCAGCAGCCCTTGCGGCTCTGGCGCCGATTTGCTGGGTAGCTTGGTCTAGGGCCTATGCCGCGCCCGCAATTCGGGAGCCAAGGCCGGGCGCCTTGCCTGCGGGGCACCGGGCTAGGCGTACGGCCTCAGGCCAGTTGTGGATAGCCGCTTTCGACGGCGCTGACTTCCATCTCCCTACACCTTTGGTAGACGGCTAGGTCGGGTGTTTCAAAGCCGCTAATTAACAGTTGCGCCAGAGTGTTAGCGGCCGCAGGTGTGGCCATGAGGCTTTGCAAGCCCGCACGCATGGCTTGCAATGCTTGTGCCGAGGTCTGCAGCGCGGTGATCAGCGGCAAGCCCGGGTAAGGCGCACTAAAGCCTATGGACTGCAGGCCCACAGTGGTTTGCGGTGCGTACTTCTGTAGCAGCGCCCATGTCACACAGTCAATCGCGGCCAAGTCCGCTCGGCCTTCGCGCACCGCGTCCACACTCAGGCGGTGGCCGCCAGTGGCTAGGGCTTGCTGAAAAAACGGGCCTTGTACTGCCAGCGGTGCTACCAAGGCCCGCAGCGCGTTGTAGCCCGATTGCGAATCCGGGCTGTTAAAGGCTACCCGCCTACCCCGAAAATCTTCCAAAGCCATGTGGGCGTGCTCCTGACGCGCGATCAGCACGCTGCGGCAATCAATCCCCTGGCAACCGGGTGCGTCATAGCGAAAGCAACCCAAGAGCTGTACTTTGCCCATCAGGGCGTGTGTCAGAGGATAGCCGCAGGCTTGACTCAGCAGCAAGTCCGGCGACAACCAGTGGGCATGCAAATCCTGCGGCCAGACAAGGGCATCAGGCCAGGCGTGCAGGCCTTGCGCATGCATGGCTTGGCGCAACAAGAGCCCCATTTGCTGCATGGCATCTGGAGCGCCCGCATACATCGGCAAAGCGACTTGACCTGCCGTCATGGCGTGCGCCCTTCGACGATGGGCAAATGGCGGGTTTGCTGCCCGGGCCTATCGAGCGGGCGCAGGGCGTAGCGGGTGAAAAATGCAAGGTATCCATGCAAGAGATAGCCGCCGTTGCGGTACAGAAAATAGTCCCGGTGCGCCCGGTAGAGCGCAGGGATGCGGTACCAGGCCAGCTTGGGCTGTGCATGGTGCACCGCGTGGTAATTGTTGTTGAGAAAAAGCAGCCTCCACAGCCAGCCTGCTTCGTTAATGACGATGCGGTGCTGGGGGTCGGCCGCAGGCCGGTGTTCATAGTAGGAGCGCATGATGGCAAGGCCCAAGCAGGCATAGCCTAGTGCCAGATAAAGCAGCGGACTGATACCGGCATAGCTTTGTACCCCCCACAGCATGAGCAGCAGTAGCAACGTGTGTTGTACCCAGGTCCAACGCATGCGCGCGCTCTTCCAGTAGCCGGCTTGGCTCAGCGGCCGCAGCAAATGAAAAATCGCAAAAGCCGGTGTGATGCAAAACCGGCCCAATGCCGTGCGTTGGGCCACCAAAAGAAAACGCAAAGGCGCGCTGCGGCTGGCAAAGTCCTCGGGGTCCAGGTAGTTGCTTTCCGGGTCCTGGCCGGGGTAGGTCAGCACTTCATCGCGGTGGTGCGCCAAATGGCTGCTGCGGTAAACATCAAACGGGTACCACACCGCGATAGGCAGCAGGCCCAGCGCACGGTTCAGCCAAGCGTACGGGGTCGGGTGGCCGTGTACCAGTTCGTGTTGCAAGCTCATGTACCAGGCCGCCAGCACGATGATGAGTACCAAGGCCCAGCCCGAGGCCTCTGCCCGGTACCAGCTCAGGGCGCCCAGCCATCCCCCGTAAATACAAACGCACACCAGCCAGGTAGGCCACTCAATGCCCGGGTCCGCGTGCGGATCGAAGTCGGGCGGAGCTAAGAGGGCGTGGCCAGGGGCTGAGGGCATGGGAGGCTTGTTGGTCAGTGGGATGGGCTAGGGCGGGAAAACGGTAGGGCGGTGTGGTCGAAGCAGGGCGTAAGCGCCAGGAGGCACCGTCTGCGAAAGCCTGGATTGTAAAATTGCTTGCTTTCGTCCCCGAGCCCGGCGGGGATGTTCACCTTGTAAGCCCGGGCCATGTAGAGGACTACCATGTATAAAAACCTCGTTGCGACAGTATGCGCTAGTGCGCCC
>CANKNK010000143.1 GCA_947483455.1 Comamonadaceae bacterium
ACGCTGGTGAGGTGAAAAATGGGCTTAAGGCACGCAGTTGCCAAGCCCGCAAGCATCGATTGTCCCCGCAAGGGCGCTCACATCGTCCAGCGCACTGCTCCAAGTTGCCCATTCTTGCGCGGGCCTCATTGCGTCGGCTTCTTTTCTGCCACCGCAGCGGCGCGTGCTGCAAACTCGGCGCGCAAGGCGCGTAGCTTTTCGCGCGGGTCTTCTTTGATGGTGGCTTTGTCCAAAGCCATCTCGGCAATAAAGCGGCTGGGCTGCGCGGCGATCGTGTCGCGCCCTTTTTTGCGCCGCCGCGTCCAGCTCACGGACAACGTGCGTTGGGCGCGGGTTATGCCCACGTACATCAAGCGCCGCTCTTCTTGCAAGCGGGTGGCTAGGTCTGCGTGGGCAAGCGCGGTAGCGGCTTCGTCAGATGCTTCATCGCCCGCTTTATCCGGACTGGCTTTACCCGTCTCCTCCATCTTGAAAGGCAGCAGTCCTTCGGTCACGCCCACCAGCATCACGTGCGGCCACTCCAAACCTTTGGCTGCATGCAGCGTGGACAAAGTGACTACGTTTTGGTCTTTCTCGCGCTCGGTCAAGGTCGACAGGAGAGCGATGTTTTGCGCCACGTCCAGCAGGTTTTTGCTGGCGCGCTGGGTGATCAGGATGTCATCGTCCATTTGCCCGCCGCAACGCTGCGCCATCCATTCGCAAAATTCCATCACATTGGTCCATTTGACGGCAGCGATTTGCGGGCTGTCTTCGGTGTCGTACAAATGTTTTTCGTAGGCCATGTCGGCCAACCAGGTCTTGAGAAACAGCAAGGCGTTTTCCGCGCCCTCGGTGTGCTTGGCGCGAAACTGCAAGTCGTTCACCGTTCGGCCAAATTCATGCAAACTGCCTACTGCGCGGCTGGGCAAGACCGAGCCTAGCGAAGAAGAAAACAAGGCTTCAAACAAACTGAGTTTGTAACGGCTGGCAAACGTGCCCAGACTGCCCAAAGTCTGGTGCCCTATGCCGCGCTTGGGGGTGGTGACGGCGCGCAAAAAAGCCGGGTCGTCATCGTTATTGGCCCACAGGCGCAGCCAGGCACACAAGTCGCGGATTTCGGCGCGTTCAAAGAAGCTCTGCCCGCCCGATACCTTGTAGGAAATACCGGCTTTGCGCAAAGCTTTTTCAAAAGGCCTGGCCTGGTGGTTGGCACGGTAGAGCACGGCAAAGTCGCGCAGCTCTTTGAACTGCAGCCCCGCTTGCGCCAGCGTGCCTTCGGCGCGCAGGCTTTGGATGCGCGCCACCACGCGCTCGGCTTCGTGGTCTTCGCTATCGGCATCCACTACACGCACCGGTTCGCCTTCGCCCAAATCGCTCCACAGGTTCTTCGGGAACAACTTGGGGTTGGCGGCAATCACATTATTGGCCGCCCGCAATATGGCGGCGGTGGAGCGGTAGTTTTGCTCCAACTTGATGACTTTGAGCGCTGGGAAATCCTGCGGTAGCAAACGCAGATTGTCCAGCGTGGCACCGCGCCAGCCATAAATACTTTGGTCGTCATCGCCCACCGCAGTAAAGCGCGCCGCGTCCCGCCCTGGCGCCAGGCTGCCATCGGGCTCGCAACCGACCAGCAGCTTGAGCATGGCGTATTGCGTGGCATTGGTGTCTTGGTATTCATCGACCAGCACATGCCCGGCAAAAGCCTGCCATTGCGCGCGTACCTCTGTGTGCTCGCGCAAGAGCTTGAGCGGCAGGCTGATCAAGTCGTCGAAGTCCACGCTCTGGTAGGCGCTCAAGCGCTCCTCGTAGCGCCCCATGATGACGGCGGCCTGGCGCTCGTCCTCATCGGCTGCCACGGCCAACGCTTGGGCTGCATTGAGCCCGGCGCTTTTCCAGGCGCTAATCGTCCATTGCCAGTTGCGCGCCGTGGCCGAATCGGTGCTGCCACCCGCATCTTTCAGAATGCTGGTCACGTCCGAGGTATCCAAAATGCTGAACTGGGGTTTGAGCCCTAAGACCGAACCGTGGCTGCGCAGCATACGCACGCCCAATGCATGAAAAGTGCAGATCAGGACTTCTTGCGCGGCTTTGCCAATCAGCGCTTTGGCGCGCTCGCGCATTTCGGCAGCGGCTTTGTTGGTAAAGGTGATGGCGGCAATTTTGTTCGCCGGCATGCCCACTTGGATCAGGCGCGCGATTTTGTGGGTGATGACGCGGGTTTTGCCCGAACCGGCGCCGGCCAGCACCAGGCAGGGGCCGTGCATATAGTTCACCGCCTCTTGCTGGGCGGTATTCATAGCGTTGTGGGGGGAGGACATGCGCGAGGCGTCGGCTCAGGCCGGTAAGGGGCAAACTCAAAAGGCCGCGCATCTTAACGGCTGGCGGGTCTTGCATTTGGCTTGACAATCAGCGCATGTTGGAAATCTTTGAAGTCACCTTTCCGTTTTTTGCTTTGGTTTTATGCGGTTACACCGCTGCCCGGCGCCAGATGCTACCCCTGGTGGCTATTGCGGGCCTGAATAGCTTTGTGTTGTTTTTCGCGTTGCCCTGCATGCTGTACCGCTTCGGAGCGAATACGCCGATTGCGCAGTTGCTAGACCCCGCCGCCAGCATCACCTATGTGGTGTGCGCCCTAAGCATCGTGGCCCTGGTCATTGCCATGACCCTGCGCGATGCCATCGGCTGGAACGACGCTGCTTTTGGGGCATTGGTTGGCGCATTTCCAAATACCGGGTTTTTAGGTGTGCCCTTGTTGGTGGCGATTTTGGGCAAGCAGGCTGCGGGTACGGCCATCGTGACGATTTTGGTGGACTTGGTGGTCACTACGTCTTTATGCATCGCCTTGTCGCGCCTGGGTGTATTGGGCATGGCTGCGGGTGAGGATGCGGACCGTGTCAGCCCGGCGCAGGCCGCGCGCAATGCCTTGCGCGGCGTGGCTACCAACCCCATGCTCTGGGCCATCTTGACCGGCGCTTTGGCTTCGGCTTTCGGCCTGGTTTTGCCAGGCCCGGTCGACGCCACTTTGGGCCTGCTGGCCGATTGCGCTTCGCCTGTCGCTTTGTTCACCATCGGCGCGGTGCTGGCCCGGTCCCAAATCATGGCGCAAGAGGGCCAGGCGCCGTCCGTTCCCTGGTCGGATGTGCTGCCGGTGGTCGCCATCAAACTGCTTATCCATCCTTTGCTGGTGCTGGCCGTAGGCTTGTTGGCGCAGGCTCTGGACGCGCCCCTGGCCGATTCGGCGCTGACGGTTATGGTCTTGGTCGCGGCGCTGCCCAGTGCTAGCAATGTGTCGATGCTGGCCGAGCGCTTTGGGGCCAATAATGGACGTATCGCCCGCATCATTTTGGTCTCCACGGCACTGGCGTTTTTTACTTTTGCAGCGGCCGTGGTACTGATGACAGGCTAGGCGCGCGCCACTGAGTCAGATGGCCAGCGGGTCCACATCGATGGCCCAGCGAATCAGGCCTTTACAGGCCGGGTCGCTGCGGCTGCTGTGCAGCACTTCCTGCCAAGCTGCCAAAAAACTTTGCAGCGCATGGCGCGAAGCACTTTCCACCAGCATTTGCGCACGCTCCACATTGGCTACGCGCTGCATGGACATGGGTACGGCCGGATACAACATCACCTGTTCTAGCACCTGCGCCCAGCCTGGCCATTGCCCCATATCGGAACTTGCGCGCTGGCGCGCGAGGTTCAAAAAAGCCTGGGCCGCCTCCTGGCTGCGCGCATCGGCGCGCACCAGGGCTTGGTAGCTAAAGGGCGGCATGCCCGCTTGCTCACGCTCTTGCAGTTGGCTTTGCGCAAAGCTGGGGTAGTCGTAATTTTTGAGCGCGGCATAGACCGGGTGGGCTGGCTGGAAAGTTTGTATCCACACCTCGCTGTGCGCACCCATGTCAGCGTCCCGTCCGGCCCGCCCCGCCGCTTGTAGCAGCAGAGAAAACAGCCGCTCGGGCGCGCGAAAGTCGCTGGAAAACAAGGCGCTGTCCGGGTTGATAGCTGCTACCAAGCTGATGCGCCTAAAGTCGTGGCCTTTGGCAATCATCTGGGTGCCCACCAGCACATCGACTTCCCCGGCATGCACCGCTGCCAGTTGGCTTTGCAGCGTCCCTTTGAGGCGTGTAGTGTCCGCATCAATGCGGCCTATGCGTACCGGCTCGCCTTCTGGCTGCATTGCGCTTTGGCTGCCGGCGCGGCGCACATCGGCTAAGAGCGTGGTCAGCAATTCTTCGATTTGCTCGGTACCCCGCCCCAGGGTCAAAATATCCGGGTTGCCGCAGCCCGGGCAGGTGCGCGGCACGCGCTCGCTGTGGCCGCAATGGTGGCAACGCAGCGTGCGGTCGGTTTTGTGAAATACCCTATATGCGCTGCAATGCCCGCACGCACTTTTCCAGCCGCAGTCGCTGCAATGGAGCACCGGCGCATAGCCGCGCCGGTTGAGAAATACCAAACATTGCTCGCCGCGTGCGATGCGCTCCTTCATCGCTTCCAATAAGGGCAGCGAAAACACCGCATGGCGGGGCTGGTGTGTCATGTCCACCCGCCGCACCAGCGGCAGGCTGCGTCCGGCTGCGCCTATGCGGCTGGGCATGTGCAGGCGCAAGTAGCGTCCGCCTTCGCTTGGCGGGCGGCTGTGGAACCAGGACTCTAGCGAGGGCGTGGCCGAGCCTAAAACCACTTTGGCGCCTTCCAAACGGCCCCGGTATACCGCCAGATCACGCGCCGAATAGCGTGCGCCTTCGCCGCTTTTGTAGCTGGGGTCGTGCTCTTCATCCACCACGATCAGGCGCAAACCGGGCATGGAGGCAAACACCGCCATGCGCGTGCCCAGCACGATGCGTGCACCGCCCTGGTGGGCCGCTAACCAAGCCGACAGGCGCTGCGCTGGCGTCATGCCGCTGTGCAGACTGACCACGGACTGCGGTCCCCATTGCGGCGCAAAGCGCTCTACAAAGCGCGCTTCAAGCTGCGGCGTCAGGTTGATCTCGGGCACCATCACCAAGGCTTGCGCCTGCGGCTCGTGCGCCAGCAGTTGTTCCACCGCCTGCAAATACACCTCGGTCTTGCCACTGCCCGTAGCGCCAAACAGCAAAAACGGACCGCTTTGCGTAGTTATTTGCGCCAGGACTTCGGTTTGCTCAGCGCTCAGCACCTGAGCCTGCGCCTGGCCTGCATCAAGGACCGCTGGCGAAGGCTTGTTGGCGTTTGCAGGTTCTCCAGCTGTCGCCTGCAAGCCCAGCGATTTTTGCAGTCTCAGCGCTTTGCGCTGCAGTTGCAGACTGGATAGCTCGCGCAATTGCGGCGGCAATGCTGCCAGCGCTACCTCGCCGGCCGAGCGCTGGTAGTAGCGCGCCGCAAAGCGCACCAATTGTTGCCAGGCGCTTGCCAGGGGCAATACCG
>CANKNK010000144.1 GCA_947483455.1 Comamonadaceae bacterium
CCGATCAGGCGATGAACATGGGGCTCGTCATCGACAGCCTGGTGCATGCCACCGGCAGTGCCGGCACGCAAGCGGGCCTGGTAGCGGGCATGGAAGGCGCCCGCACCCAGATCCCGGTACTGGGCATTGGCGTGCGCGCTCCGCGCCAGCCGCAAGAAGAAAAAGTATTTGCTCTGGCGCAGCAAACGGCCGACCTGCTCGGGGTACCCGGTGCGGTGCAGCGCGAACACGTAGTAGCCAATTGCGATTACATAGGTGAGGGCTACGGCATTCCGACGCCGGGGATGATGGAAGCGGTGACCATGGTGGCACAGCTCGAAGGCATTTTGCTAGACCCGGTGTACTCGGGCAAGGGCATGGCCGGCTTGATCGACCTGATTCGCAAAGGCCATTACCGCAAAGACCACAACATTGTGTTTTTGCATACTGGCGGCTCGGTCGGCCTGTTCGGCTACCAACACGCTTTCCCTTACCCCACATGAGCGCCATCGCCGTCATCGTCCATGCCAGCGCCACGGTGCACGCGGGGCGCGCATGATCGGCGTGCTCGGCGGCATGGGGCCCTTGGCGACGGTAGACTTTTTCGCCAAAGTGGTAGCGGCTACGTCGGCGCAGGACGATGCCGGCCATGTGCCCTTGCTGATCCACAGCGACCCGCGCATTCCGGGCCGGCCTGCGGCGCTGTTGCAAGGGGGCCCCTCGCCCCTGCCCGCGCTGCTGGCAGCACGCGACCGGCTGATGGCGGCAGGAGCACAAGGTCTGGTGATGGCTTGCAACACGGCGCATTACTGGCATGCCGATTTACGCAAGGGCTGCGATCTCCCCTTCCCCTCGATTGTGGATGTCACCTGCGATGCGGCACTGCTGCGCTTTGGCGTTGGCGCGCGCATAGGCTTGGTGGCGACACGCGCCACGCTGGCCACGGGCTTGTTTAACACCGCGTTGCAAAGTCGCGGCCTCACCTGGGTGGCCACACGCCAAACTGCTTTGGACGATTGGGTCTTGCCCGCTATTGCATTGGTCAAGGCCGGCAAGACAGCGCAGGCCGGTCCGCTCTTGGCGCAGGCGATTGCGCAAATGCAGGCCGATGGCGCCAGCGGCATCATCTTGGCCTGTACCGAAGCGCCGATGGCCTTAGCGCATGCGCCGCACAGTGTGCAGGCCCTGTGTCTGGACAGCACGCAAGCGCTGGCACAGGCCACGGTGGCAATGTGGCAGCAGCTTCAAACACCAAGCCACCAGGACGGTACCCATGGCTGAGCCCACACCACACCCTGCGCGTAGGCAACTGGATTTGACCTGGCAGGAAGCCGTGCCCCAGGCCGGTGTGCAAGCGGCCTTGGCTTTGATGGACAGCGGCAAGATGCACCGCTACGGCGAGACAGGCGCCAAGCCGGGTGAAGCTGCCGCTTTGGAGGCGCAGTTCGCCGCTGAACTGGGCCTGCCCTATTGCGTGGCCATGAACTCCTGCGGCTCCACCATGTTTGCGGCCCTGCGTTGCAGCGGAGTGCGACCGGGCGATAAAGTGCTCAGCAATTGCTTTACGCTGGCGCCGGTGCCCGGTGCCATTGCCCATGCCGGCGCCGTGCCGGTGTTAGTCGATGTGACCGAGGATTTGCTCATCGACCTAGATGACTTGCGGCGCAAAGCAGTTGCCAGTGGGGCTACCACTTTGTTGCTTTCGCATATGCGCGGCCATATTTGCGACATGGATGCAGTGACAGCTATTTGTCGTGAATTGGGCATCGCTTTGATTGAAGACTGCGCCCACACCATGGGGGCGTCTTGGAACGGCAAAGCCACGGGCACCTGGGGTGTAGCGGGCTGCTTTAGCCTGCAAAGCTATAAGCACGCCAATAGCGGCGAGGGCGGCTTGCTGGTCACGGCCGACGCCGACCTGGCCGCGCAAGCGGTGCTGCTCTCAGGCAGCTATATGCTGTACGCCTCGCACCTGGCCCGGCCGGGCCCGGAGGTGTTTGAACGCTGGAAATACCACACGCCCAACTTCAGCCTGCGCATGAGCAATTTGCCCGCGGCGCTGGCGCGCGCGCAACTAGGCGAGGTACTGCAAGAGCGCTGCCAGCGCTGGAACCAGCGCTATGGCTGGCTGGCCGGGGCGCTGGAGGGCACAAGGCATTTGCGCTTGCCACAGCGGCCCGCCAAAGAGCAGTTTGTCGGTAGTTCCATCCAATTTTTGCTGCGCGATATGACACGGACCCAGATGCAATCGGTCATAGCCGCCTGTGCGGAGCACGGCGTACACATCAAATGGTTTGGTGCTGACGAGCCTGTGGGTTTCACCAGTGTATGGACGCACTGGCGATACTTCGGCACATCGCAGGATTTGCCGCAGGCGCAATCCGTGCTGGGTGCCCTGTGCGACCTGCGCCTTCCCTTATCGCTGACCCAGGCCGATTGCCTGGCAATTGCGCACACGATACGAGCGGCTGTAAAAAGCGTGCTTTCGTAGGACCATGCGACGCATGGATTTTTTATAAAAGGAGTCAACTATGAAATTGAGTAAACGCCAATGGCTACTAATGGCAGCCAGTGCTGCCCTGTGCGCTCAGTCTGCGCTAGCCCAGCAAAAAGAGGTGACTTTTGCGCACCAGGACATGCTGGTGCCGTTTCAGGCCGTTATCGAATCGGGCGAGCTGGAAAAAGCCACTGGTTACAAAATCAACTGGCGCATGTTCGGCGGTGGCGGCGACGTCATCAAGGCCATGGCTTCGGGTGATGTGCAACTCGGCCAAGTCGGCTCCAGCCCCCTGACCGCCGCGGTGACCCAGGGCCAGGACATCAAATTGTTCTGGATTTTGGATGACATCGCCGACGCCGAGGCCTTGATTGCGCGCAATGGCAGCAATGTGAACGCGGTCAAAGACCTGAAAGGCAAAAAAGTGGCCACGCCTTTTGTGTCCACGGCGCACTACCAGTTGATGGCAGCCATGAAGCTCGAAGGCTTGACGGCCAAGGATGTGAACGTGCTGAATTTGCGTCCACCGGAAATTGCAGCGGCCTGGGAGCGTGGCGATATCGATGCCGCCTTTATCTGGGACCCGGTGCTCTCCAAAATAAAGAGCAACGGCAAGGCGATTGCCAGCTCGGGCTCGATCGGCCAAAAAGGCTATCCCACGTTTGACGGCATTGCGGTCAATACCAAATGGGCCGCCGAGAACGAAGCCTTTATGGTGGCTTTGGTCAAAGCCTTGAACAAGGCCGACAGCGAGTACCGCGCCAACAAAGCGTCTTGGACGGCTGACACGCCCCAGGTGAAAGCCATTGCCCGCGTGACCAAGGCCGATGTGAAAGACGTACCCGCCGCGATGGCCCTGTATATCTTCCCTACCGCGGCTGAGCAACTGGGTCCCAAATGGTTGGGCGGCGGCGCGGCCAAAGCCATGGCAGAGACAGCGGTGTTCCTGAAAGAGCAAGGCCGTATCCAGGAAATCAAGCCCGACTACAAAGTGTTTGTGACCGATGTGTACGCCAGGAAAGCCGGCAACTAAGGCTAGTTTTTTCTAAAGGCCAACCCCCGCCACGGTGCGGGGGTTTTTTGTACCTTACTGCACCAAGGCCACCGCCTGATCGACAAATCGATACACCTCAGCCGGGGTGATGCCATTGGGGCCTTTGGTTTTTTTGTCGCGCGTCTGGCCGGTGCGCACTACCACCAGGTCCAGCGAAGGCACCACGATCACGTACTGGCCTTGATGTCCTTGCAAGAAATAAAACGGGTGTTTATAGGTCCAGTCCATCCATAGCGAATGCCCGTAATAGGGCTGCAAATCAGGCTTGCGGATGCGCTCTACAAACGCTTTATTCAGTAATGTCTGGCCGTTCCATTGGCCGTCTTGCAGCAGCAACTGACCAAACTTGGCAAAGTCGCGCGCCGTCGCAAAAATACAGCAGTAGGTGCGCTCCATGCCGCCTTCACTGCCTTGCCGGTCCAAGGTGTAAATCGCATCGCTTTCCATACCCAGCGGTGCCCACAGGCTGCGGGACAAATGCGCGCTGATGGTCAGGCCCGGCTCCTTGGCCTGCAAAGCGCGCTTGAGGAAAACGCCCAATAGCTGGGTGCTGCCGCTGCTGTATTCGTACTCGGTGCCAGGCTCGCGCTCAAAGCCTTGGCCAAGCACCAACTTTTCGGCATTTTTGCCATAGTACAAATCGGTGGTGATATTGAGCGGTAGGTAGTAGTTCTCCGTCCAGTCATGGCCAGACTTCATGCTGGAGAGTTGCGACACGGTAGCCTTTTGACCGCGCGGGTCTTGCGCGTATTCGGCTAGGCGCTCGGTCAAGGGTGCGTCAAAGCTGCTGATCAAGCCCTGCTGCACGGCTTCTTGCACCTGCAAGGTGGTGATGGTTTTGGCCATGGAAAACGAGTTGGTGCGGCTCTGGGCGGAATAAGCGCCGAAATACTGCTCATGCACCAAAGCGCCTTTTTGTGCCACCACAAATGCTGCCGTGCCGTGCTGCTGCAAATAGGCTGCCATGGCCGGGTCCAAAGTTTTTTGGTTGTAGCGCGCGTCTTTGGGCCAGGCCTGAGGGGTGCCTGCCGCAATAACGCTTTGTGCAAAATTGTTGGCGTCGTCAATATGGGCGGTGCTGTGCCCCTGGAAATAGGTGCTGGCCAGGGCCTTCCAAAAATAGCCATGCCCGCCTAACTGAATCGCTGCTGCCAGCACGGCCAGCACCAACAGCAGGCCGTAAACGAATTTTTTCATGTTGTCTCCTTGTTTTGAGGGATTCTAAGCAGTGCCTTACAGCGGGTGTGCGGTGGCCCGCGCCTCAACGGAAATCCCGGCTGCCTGCGGATAAGTCGCCCAGCCAATCGGTCAGGTCTACCAGGCGCTTGGCGATCAAGTGGCGCACCTGGCCGCCGCTGTCTTCATCGCGCTGCCAAACGCCATAGACGGCCAACAGACGCGCGCGCAATAACTCGGCACGCTGTTTTTCTTTCAGGCTTTTCCAGACGATGACGTTGATGCAACCCGTCTCATCTTCCAAGGTCACAAAGACTACGCCTTTGGCGGTTTGTGGTTGCTGGCGCATGGTGACGATGCCGCAGGCGCGCACCAAACGGCCATGCGGCAAGTCGCGCAATTGCGCGGCGCTCAGCAGGTTTTTAGCTGCCAGGCGCGCACGCAAAAACGACAGCGGATGGCTGCGCAAAGTAAGCCCGGTAGCCGCATAGTCAAACAACACTTCCTGCGCCTCATGCGCTGCGGCTAAGACCAGCGGCTTTTCATACACCGGCGCGCCTTGCAAGAGCGCGGGCGCACGGTGCA
>CANKNK010000145.1 GCA_947483455.1 Comamonadaceae bacterium
CTGTGGGTAGCGGGGGTGCGCATGGGCTGGGCAGGGTGTCGTGGGTGGGGTGAACGATAGCAGAGCGGCAGGGGAGGGTGACAAGGGAATCTCCCTTGACTGCAAACGGCCTGGTGCTTTGCCCATAGGCTTGGTGCTGTGAGTGATGGCGGTGCACTCAGACGGCACATGCCACAATCGCGCCCTCTTTACTTGGAACGGGTCTGTCCAGCCCTCAAGCACCGTGCCTTCCACCTACACCCTGAGCGATTTTGATTTTGACTTGCCTGCGCATTTGATTGCGCAGCAACCCGCTCCGCAGCGCAGCGCATCGCGGCTGTTGGACGCAAGCCAAAGCCCGCCGGTGGACCGAATTTTTCGCGACCTGCCTCAATTGTTGAGCGAAGGTGACTTACTGGTGATGAATGACACGCGCGTGCTCAAGGCACGCTTGTTTGGCGAAAAGCCCACGGGTGGTAAGTTGGAATTACTCATTGAGCGTGTGCTGGGCGGCAACCAAGTGGCGGCGCACATGCGGGTGAGCAAAAAACCAGAAATCGGGGCTACCGTGGCGCTTCACAGCGCATCAGGCCATTCTGACGGTTTGTGCGCCACGCTGCTAGGCCGCTGGCCGGATGCCGACGGCTCATTGTTTCGTTTTGTCTTGTCGAATAACGCGGGTGATGACCCTTACACGCTGATGGAGCGCCACGGCCATATGCCTTTGCCTCCCTATATTGAGCGCCAGCAGCAAGGGCAAAACGCGGATGCGGCGCAGGACGCCGAGCGTTACCAAACGGTATTTGCCAAAGCGCCCGGTGCGGTGGCTGCGCCCACGGCCGCACTGCATTTTGACGAGGCCCTATTCGCAGCGCTACAAGCGCGCGGCGTGCGCAGCGCCTACGTCACACTGCATGTAGGCGCAGGCACTTTTCAGCCGGTGAAAACTGAAAACTTGGCCGAGCACCGCATGCATAGCGAGTGGTACCAAGTGCCACTTGAAACCCAGCAGGCGATTGCCGATTGCAAAGCCCGTGGTGGCAGGGTGGTGGCGGTGGGCACGACCACGGTACGTAGCCTGGAGTCCTGGGCCGCGAGCGGCCAGGCGCAGGGGGACACGCAAATATTTATCACGCCTGGCTTTGTGTTCCAGCAGGTGGACTTGTTGGTGACCAACTTTCATTTGCCCAAATCCAGTCTGATGATGCTGGTCAGTGCTTTCGCTGGCTATGAACCTATCCGCGCCCTGTACCGGCACGCGATCGCGCAGGAATATCGGTTTTTCAGTTACGGCGATGCCATGCTGTTGGCGCGGGCCTCGTAAGCATCGGCTTAGGTCTTTGGGAAGTAGTTCACCCCCACCAAGCCTTGGTAATCGGCGTCCTGCGTCCAGAAAGTGGCTCCGAATTCCTGTGCCATGCTGTACATCGCAGCGTCGGCCATGGCCAGTTGATGGCGCACCGCGATCTGTGATGCGGCTACAGCCCGGGCGTCAGTGAAATCCAGGACGCGGCCCATGCGCATGACGTTCAGGCAGCGCTCCACCAGATCAGCAGGCAGGCGGCGGCTGAGCACCTTGTGGACTTCAAACAGGGCGATGGTGGACACCAGCAGGGAATGGCGATCTTCGATGACCGGCTTAAAGATGGGGCCGTTGCCACCGGCCTGGAAAAATTCAATCCAACCGGATGAGTCAACCAAGTTCACTCAAAACTCCCGGTCTGGCTCTTTTTCAGGCTCAATATCGCCCAGTTCATAGCCTTTTAGCATGCCGTAGTAGGCGCTTATGGGTAATTCCGGCTTGATAACCAATTCAGCGCCGCGCAATTCAAAATGGATGTGCGACCCGGGCTTAATGCCCAGTTTGGCGCGCATGGCGGCGGGCAGGGTGACCTGGCCTTTGCTAGAGACGATGGCCTCCACTTCTGCAATTTCCGACATTGTGAGATCCTTTACTTTATAAAAAGTAAAGAAAAGTATAAATAAAGCACAGCGTTGGCGCAAGTGCCCGACCTAGAATTGCGCCATGCTTGAATTTGACGTGCTTGCCCGAGATCCCGCCCGCCCAGAAGCCTCTTACCTGGGTAGCCTGGCGCGCCGGGGGCGTTTGCGGCTGAACCACGGCTATGTGCAAACCCCCATCTTCATGCCGGTAGGCACTTATGGCACGGTCAAAGGAGTGATGCCCCAAAGCCTGCACGACATGGGTGCACAAATCATCTTGGGCAACACTTTTCACCTGTGGATGCGGCCAGGGCTGGATGTGATGGAGAAGTTCGGCGGCCTGCACCAATTTGAAAAATGGGACAAGCCCATACTCACGGATTCGGGTGGGTTTCAGGTTTGGAGCCTGGGCCAGATGCGCAAAATCAGCGAAGAGGGCGTGCGTTTTTCATCGCCTGTGAACGGCGACAAGCTGTTTTTGACGCCCGAAGTGAGCATGCAAATCCAGACGGTGCTCAATTCAGACATCGTGATGCAGTTTGACGAGTGCACGCCCTATTTGTCCGTCGAGCCCGCTACCAAGGGGCAGGTCACCACCGAACGCGAAGCGCGCCTGTCCATGGAACTGAGCTTGCGCTGGGCGCAGCGGTGCAAGGCCGAGTTTGCACGCCTTGAAAATCCGAATGCCTTGTTTGGCATTGTCCAAGGCGGCATGTTCGAGCATTTGCGCGAGGAGTCGCTAGCCGGTTTGGAGGCGCTGGACTTTCCGGGCATCGCCGTCGGCGGGCTGTCGGTGGGCGAGCCTAAGGAGCACATGATGCGCATCCTGGAGCACATCGCACCGCGCCTGCCGCAGCACAAACCGCGCTACCTGATGGGCGTGGGTACGCCCGAGGACCTGATCGCCGGGGTTCAAAACGGCATCGATATGTTTGACTGTGTGATGCCCACGCGCAATGCGCGCAACGGCACCTTGTTTAGCCGCTATGGCGACCTGAAAATCCGCAATGCCCGCCACAAAAGCGATGCCCAGCCGCTCGATACGAGCTGCAACTGCTATGCCTGCGCCGGCAGCAGCGGCCTGTCCTGGGACGAGGGTGGACGGGAAGGATTCAGCCGCGCGTACTTGCACCATTTGGACCGCTGCGGCGAAATGCTCGGGCCTATGTTGGCCAGCATCCACAACCTGCACTACTACCTGCACCTCATGCAGCAGGTGCGCGATGCCTTAGAGGCTGGACGCTTTGGTGCTTTTGTCGCGCAGTTTCACGCTGACCGGGCGCGCGGCGTTTAGCGATTCACAGCCCGCACAAAGCCTTTGCTACACTCAAGCCCATGTTTATTCACCGCAACAGCATCACAGGTCGCAGCGACCGGGGAGCCTGGCCCTGGCGTACCCGCAATGCTATGCGCCAGTCCTGACCCAGGCTGCCGGTTTTCTTCCTTAGCGCTTCGCGCGGGACTGTTGCGCACCTCTCCCCTTTTTGTTTGATTCAATGCGCCGCGCTTGCGGCCAGCGCCTTCGTCCGGCAATAGTGGCTCATGCCACGCTCGGGCCGCGCTGTACCTCAGTTTTTGGGAAGGTGAATATCTGTGACCAGCAAAGAAGAGTTTTACGCCCTGGCGCGCCAGGGTTTTAACCGCATCCCCCTGACGGCCCAGGCTTTTGCGGACCTGGAAACGCCCTTATCGCTCTACCTGAAGTTGACCGGCGATGCGCCCTTTAGTTTTTTGTTGGAGTCGGTGGTGGGCGGCGAGCGTTTTGGCCGCTTTAGCTTTATCGGTTTGCCAGCGCGCACACTGCTGCGCAGCAGCGGTTTTGGCGCGCAAGCCAAGACCGAAGTGCTGACCGATGGCGCAGTAGTAGAAAGCGCAGCGGGCAATCCGCTGGACTTTATCGCCGCTTACCAGCAGCGCTTCAAAGTGGCGCTGCGGCCCGGCATGCCCCGGTTTTGCGGCGGCTTGGCGGGCTATTTTGGTTATGACGCTGTGCGCTATATCGAGAAGAAGCTAGAGGCCAGTTGTCCGCCCGATGAGATCGGTTGTCCGGACATATTGCTATTGCAATGCGAAGAGCTGGCAGTGATTGACAACCTGTCGGGCAAATTGCACCTCATGGTGTATGTGGACCCAGCGGCGCCCGATGCCTATGTGCAAGGCAGCGCGCGTCTGGCCGCACTCAAGGCCAAGCTGGCACAAGCGGTACAAATTCCAGCCGTGGTACCCAGCCCTCCGCAAGCGGCAGTGCGCGATTTTTCCAAAGAAGACTACCTGGCTGCGGTGGCACGGGCTAAGGACTTGATTGCCGGTGGCGACTTTATGCAAGTGCAGGTTGGACAGCGCATCAAGAAAAAATACACCCAGTCGCCACTGAGTTTGTACCGCGCCTTGCGCTCGCTTAATCCCAGCCCGTACATGTACTACTACAACTTCAGTGGTGCCACGGCCGATGGCGCGCCGGATTTTTATGTGATCGGCGCTAGCCCAGAAATTTTGGTGCGCCAGGAAATTGCCGATGGCCAGTCCAAAGTTACCATCCGCCCGCTGGCAGGCACGCGCCCGCGTGGCGTTACGCCAGAACTGGACAAAGCCGCAGAAGACGAACTGGTGAACGACCCCAAAGAGCGCGCCGAGCATGTCATGCTGATTGACCTGGCACGCAACGACATAGGCCGCATTGCGCAAACCGGTAGCGTCCATGTGACCGATGCGTTTTGCGTGGAGCGTTACAGCCACGTGATGCATATCGTGAGCAATGTGGAGGGCGTTTTAAAGACGGGTATGCAAAGTATGGACGTGCTCAAAGCCACGTTTCCGGCAGGCACGTTGACCGGCGCGCCCAAGGTGCATGCGATGGAGTTGATTGATCAATTGGAGCCGGTCAAGCGCGGAATTTATGGTGGTGCTTGCGGTTACCTCAGCTACGCGGGTGATATGGATGTGGCCATTGCCATCCGCACCGGCATTGTGAAAAATCAGACCTTGTTTGTGCAAGCGGCAGCGGGCGTGGTGGCCGATAGCGTGCCCGAGTTGGAATGGGCTGAGACCGAACACAAAGCCCGCGCTTTGCTGCGCGCCGCCGAACTGGTGGAAGAGGGGCTGGAATGAACCGCATGAACCAAACAGGCCAGTCGCAGGCGCCGGAGGATGTATGAAACTATTGATGATCGATAACTACGACAGCTTTACCTACAACATCGTGCAGTACTTTGGCGAACTAGGTGCAGAGGTGGAAGTATTTCGCAACGATGAAATCACCCTGCAAGGCATCGCAGATCGCGCGCCAGACCGTTTGGTGATTTCGCCCGGTCCGTGCTCACCGGCAGAGGCCGGTA
>CANKNK010000146.1 GCA_947483455.1 Comamonadaceae bacterium
GTGAAATACCTGGGGGTAGAGCAGGGCGTGAACCTGACACTGGGCCTGCCATTGGTGCGGACCAGCCCGGACCACGGCACCGCGTTTGACATTGCTGGCCAGGGTGTGGCCGACGCCTCTAGCCTGCTGGCCGCTGTTCGTATGGCGCGCCAGTGGGCGGGTGCAGCCCGGGCCTGAGCGCTTTTGCACCGCCCGTGGCGCATTTGCTGCGCTGCGGCAAGGTAAATTGGGCGCCTGACGCTCAGCTACAATGCGCGGTTACCTTGTAGTGATTTTTGCTGAGGATTCTCATGAGCGACACCCTCGCCGGTACCCCACCCCACGACCCGAGCAAACGGACCTGGATCATCACCTCTTCCTGCGTAGGCGCAGCAGGTGCTTTGACCGCTGCAGTGCCCTTTGTCAGTTCTTTCCAACCTTCCGAGCGTGCCAAAGCCGCCGGCGCTGCTGTGGAAGTGGATATTTCTGCAGTGAAACCCGGCGAAAAGCTGACCGTTGAGTGGCGCGGTAAGCCAGTTTGGATCGTGCGCCGCACGCCAGAGCAGTTGGCGGCATTGGAATCGCTGGACGGCGCATTGGCCGATCCACAATCTCAACGCAAACCAGACGAACTCACCCCCAAGTACGCCCGCAACCCGGGCCGCTCCATCAAGCCCGAGTTTTTGGTCGTGGTCGGTATCTGCAGCCACTTGGGTTGCTCGCCCTCTGACAAGTTTCAAATTGGCGCCCAGCCCTCGCTGCCCGATGACTGGAAGGGTGGTTTCTTGTGCCCTTGCCACGGTTCGACCTTCGATATGGCGGGCCGCGTCTTCAAAAACAAGCCTGCGCCGGACAATCTTGAAGTGCCGCCGCATATGTTCCTCTCCGACAGCAAGTTGCTAATCGGCGAAGACAAACAAGCTTGACCCTACGCCTTCGGAGCACACCATGGCTGAATTCAAAGAAATTTCCCCCAACGCACCTGCCAGCGCCAAGCTGGGCAATTGGCTTGAAAACCGTTTCCCCACCGCCTTTGACGCCTACCGCGTTCACATGGCGGAATACTACGCGCCCAAGAACTTCAACATCTGGTACATCTTTGGTTCCTTGTCGCTGCTGGTGCTAGTGATCCAAATTGTGACCGGTATTTTCCTGGTCATGCATTACAAACCGGATGCCGCTTTGGCCTTTGGCTCGGTCGAATACATCATGCGTGATGTGCCGTGGGGCTGGTTGATCCGCTATATGCACTCTACCGGTGCTTCTGCCTTCTTTATCGTGGTCTACCTGCATATGTTCCGCGGCCTGATGTACGGTAGCTACCGCAAACCGCGCGAGTTGGTATGGCTGTTTGGCTGTGCCATCTTCTTGTGCCTGATGGCCGAAGCCTTTATGGGCTACCTGCTGCCTTGGGGTCAGATGAGTTACTGGGGTGCGCAAGTGATCGTGAACTTGTTCGCAGCCGTGCCTTTCGTTGGCCCTGACCTGGCGCTGTTGATCCGCGGCGACTATGTGGTGGGCGATGCGACCTTAAACCGCTTCTTTAGCTTCCACGTCATTGCCGTGCCTTTGGTCTTGTTGGGCTTGGTAGTAGCGCATTTGCTGGCCTTGCACGATGTGGGTTCCAATAACCCCGATGGGGTTGAAATCAAAGGCCCTAACGCCCCTAAAGACGCCAAAGGTAAACCTTTGGACGGCATCCCCTTCCACCCCTATTACACGGTGCACGACATTTTTGCCGTCAGCATGTTCCTAATGGTGTTCACTGCCATCATCTTCTTTGCGCCTGAATTTGGCGGCTACTTCCTGGAGTACAACAACTTCATACCGGCGGACCCGCTCAAGACGCCTTTGCATATCGCCCCAGTCTGGTACTTCACGCCGTATTACTCGATGCTGCGCGCAATCACCGGTGAAATGGTTTACGTGCTGATCGCTTGTATCTGGCTGGCGGTGTTCTTAGCAGTGACGCGTGGCAAGTTGGCTGCTTTGTTCAAACTGGTTGCGCTGGGCGCGGCGGCTGCGGTCACCGTCATGATGCTCAACACCGACGCCAAATTCTGGGGCGTGGTGATCATGGGTGGCGCAGTCGTGATTCTGTTCTTCCTGCCTTGGCTGGACAACTGCGACGTCAAGTCCATCCGCTACCGTCCCGATTGGCACAAGTACATGTATGGCGTTTTTGTCATCAACTTTGTCATCCTGGCCTATCTCGGTGTGCAACCGCCCTCTCAAATTGGCGAGCGGGTATCGCAGGTCGGAACCCTGTTCTATTTCGGATTTTTCCTGCTGATGCCCTGGTGGAGCCAGATCGGCCAATCCAAACCGGTGCCCAGCCGTGTTGTTTTCGCTGCCCATTGAGCTGGAGTTATTGAAAATGAAAAAATTTGTACTCAGCTTTTTGACGGTGTTTGCCCTGGTGTCGGGCGTGCAGGCCAATACTGGCGGCATCGCTTGGGACAAGGCGCCCAATAACCTGAACGACATGGGCGCCTTGCAAAACGGCGCCAAGGTGTTTGTCAACTACTGCCTGAACTGCCATGCGGCGGCCTTCATGCGCTTTAACCGCCTCAAAGACATCGGCCTGACCGAGCAGCAGATCAAAGACAACCTCTTGTTTACCACCGACAAAGTGGGCGAGACCATGAAGGTCGCTATCGATCCGCGCCAGGCCAAAGAATGGTTTGGCGGTAACCCGCCAGACTTGACCGTGATCGCCCGTTCGCGCTCCTCGGGCCAGGGTAGCGGTGCCGACTACCTGTATACCTATTTGCGCAGCTACTACCCGGACGAGGCCAAGGCCACGGGCTGGAACAACCTGGCATTCCCCAATGTGGGCATGCCCCATGTGTTGTGGGAATTGCAGGGCAAGCGCGTGCCGGTCTACACCAAGGAAGAAGTGCATGGCCACGAGACGGAAGTGTTCAAAGGCTGGGAGCAGGTAACTCCGGGCAAGATGACGCCGCTCGAATACGACCACATGGTGGGCGACCTGGTGGGTTATTTGCAGTGGATGTCTGAGCCTTCGCAAAGCAAACGCGTGCAGATAGGCGTGTGGGTCTTGATCTTTTTGACTGTGATGACCGTGTTCACCTGGCGCTTGAATGCGGCGTTCTGGAAAGACGTGAAGTAATCCAGTTAAGCCATGCGTGCCGGTTTGCCAGCCAGACCGGTACCACCTGTCAGAGTGGGTCTGCAAAGCGCACCCACTCTTTTTAATTTTTAGGAGTCCCCCGCCATGATGGTGCTGTATTCAGGAACAACCTGCCCTTTTTCCCACCGCTGCCGTTTTGTGCTGTTTGAAAAAGGCATGGACTTCGAAATCCGTGACGTGGACTTGTACAACAAGCCCGAAGACATCAACGTCATGAACCCTTACGGACAGGTGCCGATCTTGGTTGAACGCGACCTGATTTTGTACGAGTCCAACATCATCAATGAATACATCGACGAGCGCTTTCCGCATCCGCAGTTAATGCCCGGTGACCCGGTGGACCGCGCCCGTGTGCGTTTGTTCCTGCTCAATTTTGAGAAAGAGCTGTTTGTGCATGTGACGACCTTGGAGTCGCGTGGTAGCAAGAACAATGACAAGGCCTTGGACAAAGCCCGCGCCCACATTCGCGACCGCCTAACCCAATTGGCACCGGTATTCCTGAAAAATAAATTCATGATGGGCGAAAGCTTCTCGATGCTCGACGTGGCCATTGCGCCCCTTTTGTGGCGCCTGGAGTATTACGGCATCGACCTGAGTAAAAACGCAGCGCCCCTGCTCAAATATGCCGAGCGCATTTTTTCGCGCCCTGCCTATATTGAGGCGCTCACGCCCTCCGAAAAGGTCATGCGCAAATAAGGTCCGGCGACGCAGCCCAAGGAGCGCCAGTGATGTCGCAAAGCCCTGTCGTGAGTTCCACCCGACCATACATGGTGCGCGCCATGTATGACTGGTGTGTGGACAACCAACTCACCCCGTTTATTGTGGTGGCCGTGGATGCCAGCGTACGCGTTCCTATGGAGTTTGTGCGCGATGGCGAAATCGTGCTCAACGTCAGCATGGGTGCCACCAGCAGTTTGGTGCTGGGCAATGACTATATTGACTTCAAAGCCCGCTTTGGCGGCGTGGCGCGCGACATCAGCGTGCCCATGGGTCGCGTGTCGGCCATCTATGCGCGTGAAAACGGACAGGGTATGACTTTCCCCATCGAGGCTGCCGCTGCCAAGCTCGACGCACCCGCACCCGCGCAGCCGGTATCTCCAGCGCCCGTCTTGAGTGGTGTGCAAACCAAGCCTTCCGCTAGCAAATCGAAGCAGGGACAAGCGGACGACAAAGCCCTTGCAGAGCCTAAGCCCGCTAGTGGCAGTGCCCGCCCGGCGCTTACGCGCATCAAATAAGCTTGTCTTGCGCATCGCTCAGCGTGCCGCAATGCGTTCGCATATTCCAAGCAGGGCCTACGTTAGAATTCGCCCCGTGCCGATTTAGCTCAGTTGGTAGAGCAACCGCCTTGTAAGCGGTAGGTCATCAGTTCGAATCCGATAATCGGCACCATTTTGAAAACCAGCATCGCTTTGCGATGGCTGGTTTTTTCTTTTATATCGCTATTCGGCTTTTCAAGGCTGCAGCCTACCCAAGGACCGTTGTCGCCCGATGGGTGCCTGCGCATCGGTGCAAGACGCCAGAAGGGCGCAAAACTATTTCTCAGGCAGTGGCTTCCGGGGGCAGGGGAAAGGTATTGGCGGACCACAGGATTTGGTTTGATGCAAGTGCTAAGAACTTTCTTCACGGCGTCCATCTGAAAATCAAGACACACATTACGATATTCTTGACAGAGCGCATAATCCTGGAAACTATGTTTGTGACATTGATTTAGGGCGCAATACGATCGCACTCGGGTATCGATCCGATCCCCCGTTAAATGAAAAGTAACGAAAGGCAGACATGACCACAATGGCGATCGACGGGCAAAATAAAGCAAGCACCCCAAAAAATGGACGAACATCCAGTAAAAAAATAGGGAAGATCCCCCCAGAAACCGTCCATCAAAGCGGGAGCTTAATCACCGCTGCCATTAGAGGCATTTATGGCATCGTAGGTGACATTAATGGTTTTCTGGACCGACACATTCAGGAGTTACAGGCATCTGATAACCCAACTGTGGCCAGGACGGGTCGTGTGATGGAGGCGGCAAAGTCAGGTTTTGGCATCGGGTACATCACCTCAGTAGTCATCATCGCCACCGGGCAACTTCTGTTGGGTAA
>CANKNK010000147.1 GCA_947483455.1 Comamonadaceae bacterium
CATCGACACAGAAAGCACGAATGCCTTCGGCCAATTTTTCGGTGGCCATGGCGTCTTCGTTCAGTGCAAAGCGGAAACCCGCTTCGTCAAAATGTACAGCCGGTATATCCATGGCCAGCGCGGCGGGCGCATGCAAACTGGCATGCAAGGGCGCGTCTGAGGCGGCCAGTCCGGCCAGCAAATCAGGGCTGATGGTCAGCAGGTCGCAACCGGCCAGCGCCGTGATCTGGCCGACGTTGCGAAAGCTTGCGCCCATGACTTCGGTGGCAACACCATGGCGCTTGTAGTAGTTGTAAATCTGCTTCACCGATTGCACACCCGGGTCATTGGCGCCAGCCATGTCCGCCTCAACCCAGGCGCTGCCTGCGCTCTTCTTGTACCAGTCATAAATGCGGCCGACAAAGGGCGAAATCAGCTGCACCTTGGCTTGGCCGCAGGCTACCGCTTGGCAAAAAGAAAACAAGAGCGTCAGGTTGGTGCGTATACCGGCTTGTTCAAGTTGGCTGGCCGCTTGGATGCCTTCCCAGGTGGAGGCGACTTTGATCAAGATGCGCTCTTTGGCAATGCCTTGCGCCTGGTACATGGCAATCAGGCGTTTGCCACGGGCTACGGTGGCAGCGGTGTCAAAGCTCAAACGCGCATCGACTTCGGTGGAAACACGCCCGGGAATGAGCGACAAAATTTCACAACCAAAATGCACCAGCACATGGTCCATCACTTCGTCCAAAGGCTTGCCTTGGTGGGCCGCCACTTCGGCGCTCAGGATGGGCGCGTATTCGGGCTTTTGCACCGCCTTCAGTATCAAGGAGGGGTTGGTGGTCGCATCCTGGGGCTGGTAGGCGGCGATTTGTTTGAAGTCTCCGGTATCGGCGACCACGGTCGTAAATTGCTTCAGCGCTTCGAGTTGGCTCATGGTAATTCTCCGGTTAGGCGGGGGCTTTCCAACGCACCGGTGGCAAGCGATAAGCCCCGGCATGAAACAAAGTTACAATAAATCCCCGGTTTTTTGTAACCGCATTCTATGTGCGTCCTATTATGAGCTTTGATCTTGTCCTCTTTGGCGGCACCGGCGACCTGGCTTGGCGCAAACTGATGCCTGCTTTGTTCCAGGCTTTCCGCCACGGCACCTTGCCCGAAGGCGGTCGGATTATTGGGGTCGGGCGCGATGCGCTGTCCCATGCGCAATACCGCGAACTCATTCAGTCCCGCTTTGACAAAGTGGAGCTGGCCAAGCGTCCTAGCCCCGAGGAATTTTCGCGTTTCGCCGCCTTGCTCGAATTTGTGCGCATGGACTTGTCCCGCCCCGAGGACTATGCCGCCCTGGCCACCCTGCTGCGCGAGCGCAATGCCCAGACGGTGGTGATGTACGTGGCCACCGCCCCCTCTTTGTTCACCGTGGTCTGCGAGCAACTCGCTGCCGCTGGGTTGAACACGCCGCAAACCCGCGTCGTGCTGGAAAAACCCCTGGGCCACGACCTGGCCTCCAACCGCGCTATCAACCAGACGGTGCGCCGTTTTTTCGAAGAAAAACAGGTTTTCCGCATCGACCATTACTTGGGCAAGCCTGCGGTGCAAAACCTGTTTGCGCTGCGCTTTGGAAACGCCTTGTTCGAGCCCCTGTGGCGGCGCGAGCACATCGCCAATATCCAGATCACTATTGCCGAAGAGATCGGCGTGGAAAGCCGCGGCGCGTTTTACGAAACCACCGGCGCCTTGCGCGATATGGTGCAAAACCATGCCTTGCAATTGCTGTGTGCCATCGGCATGGAGCCGCCTATCAACGCGCACGCCGATGCCATCCGCGATGAAAAGCTCAAGGTGCTGCGATCCCTGAAGCCCTGGACGGCAGAAAGCCTGAGCAGCGACGTGGTGCGCGGCCAGTATGCGGCGGGCATCAGCGCTGGAAGCCCTGCGCTAGCCTATCGCGAAGAAAAAGGCGTAGACCCACACAGCCATACCGAAACCTTTGTCGCCCTGCGCACCGAAATTGCCAACTGGCGCTGGGCTGGCGTGCCCTTTTACATACGCACCGGCAAACGTCTGGCTGGACGCGATGCGCGCATCGTGGTCAATTTCCGCCCCACACCGCACGCCATCTTCCCCTCCGGTGCCAATGCTGGCAACCAATTGGTGATCAATCTACAGCCCAAAGATGGGCTGGAGCTGCATTTACTGGCCCAGGGACAGGACATGCGCGGCGCCAAAGCGGCCAATGCCCTGGCGCCGGTGCAACTGGACCTGGACTTTGCTAAGCGCTTTGGCTCGCAGCGCGTGGGCGCTTATGAGCGGCTGCTGCTGGACGTCATCGATGGGCGCTTGAACCTGTTTGTGCGCAGCGACGAGCAAGAAGAGGCCTGGCGCTGGGTGGAGCCCCTGATCAAGCACTGGGCCGGTGATCCGCAAGGGCCGCGCCTCTATGCGTGCGGCACCTGGGGCCCTAGCGCATCCAGTGCCCTGATTGCCCGCGACGGTTTTTGCTGGGACGAAGAAAACTAGCCTGGCGCAGACCCGGCCGGCGCAAAGGAGAAAAATATGTTGGATCGCATCACCGCTTCGCTACCTTCATTGGCCCCCGCCGAGCAACGCGTGGGCAAACTGTGCCTGAGCGATCCGCGCGCTTTCGCCAAACTGCCCGTCAGCGAACTGGCCGACCGCGCGCATGTCAGCAAACCCACCGTAGTGCGCTTTTGCCGCAGCGTGGGCTACGACGGACTGGCCGATTTCAAGCGTAAATTGGCGGGCACCATCAACGAGGGCGTGCCCTTTATTCACCGCAGTGTGGATGCGGACGACAAAATCGGCGACATCATGGTCAAGGTCATCGACAACACCGTGGCGGCGTTTTTGAAATACCGCAACGAGGCCAGCACCCCTGCCATGGACCGCGCGGTTAACGCCTTGATTGAAGCCTATACGCAAGGGCGGCAGGTGCCGTTTTTCGGGGTGGGCAATTCGGGCATCGTGGCCCAAGATGGGCAGCACAAATTTTTCCGCTTAGGTGTCAACACCACCGCCTATAGCGATGGCCATATGCAGGTCATGTGCGCCTCGGTGCTGCGACCGGGCGACTGCGTCGTTGTCATTAGCAATTCCGGTCGTACGCGCGACCTCATGGACGCCTGCGACATTGCGCGCAAAAACGGCGCCACTACGATTGTGATCACGGCTAGCGGCTCGCCGCTGGCAAGCGCTGGCCATATTCACCTCAATGCCGACCACCCGGAAGGATTTGACAAATACAGCCCCATGGTGTCGCGGCTTTTGCACCTGATGATTATTGACATCCTGGCTACCGCGGTGGCGCTGCGCATTGGCAGCAACACTTTGCAGCCCTTGCTCAGCGATATGCGCAATAACTTGCGTAGCAAACGCTACACCTGAAGACGCTGGCCTAGCTGCCGTTGTCCATGGCGCGGCGTTGGCGATCCACAAATTCCTGGTAGGTGTCTATGCCGCGCAATTGCAAAATCGTATTGCGCACCGCTGCTTCCACCAACACGGCAATATTGCGTCCAGCCACCACCTGAATCACCACTTTGCGCACCGGGATGCCGATGACATCCTGCGTCAGCGGCTCGTGCGGCATGCGCTCGTATTCGCGCTCTAGGGTTTCTTTGCGCACCAGGTGCACGATCAGTTTGAGGCGCATTTTGCGGCGCACCGCGGTCTCCCCAAAAATAGCGCGTATGTCCAGAAGGCCGATACCCCGCACTTCCAACAGGTTTTGCAACAGGTCTGGGCAGCGGCCTTCAATCGTGGCTTGGTTGATGCGATACAGGTCGACCGAGTCATCGGCCACCAGACCGTTGCCGCGCGATATCAGCTCCAGCCCCAGTTCGCTCTTGCCCAGGCCCGATTCACCGGTGATTAAAACGCCCAAGCCCAAAATATCCATGAACACGCCGTGCATGGACACGCGATCGGCAAAGTGTTTCGACAAATAGGCCCGCAGCACATCAATCACAAAGGCCGACGAGCCCTGTGTCGCAAACATCGGGATTTGCGCTTCCTCGCACATGCGCAACAGGCCCGGCGGCGGCACTTGACCATCGGCCAGCACCAGTACCGGCGGCTCCAAGGTCACAATCCGTTGGATGCGCCGCGTACTGTCTTCCTCGCTGGCGTTGGCGACGTAGGCGATCTCACGCTCACCCAAAATTTGCACCCGGTAGGGGTGGATGTAATTGAGGTAACCCACCAAATCGGCGCCTGAGCGCGCGGCGCGTACCGCGACTTCATCAAAGCGCCGCTCCGAAGCCCCTAAGCCCGCCACCCATTGCCATTGCAAACGGTTGCGAAAGGCCTCAAACAGGACGTCGGCACTGATGGCGTTGGGTTTCACCGCGAAGAATCCGGTGCGGGGTTGATGCTAAGGGGCGTTGGCACTAGTGCACCGGGGCCGAGCGCCAGTTGGCCAGCAAGCCGTGCAGTGCCGTGGCATCGGAGGTGCTGGTCAGGCGCTTGCGCATATCGGCGTCACTGAGCAATTCGGCAATTTCGGACAGAATTTCTAAGTGCCGCTGGGTGGCCGCCTCGGGCACCAGCAAAAAAATCATCAGGCTGACCGCCACATCATCGGGTGCGTCAAAGCCAATGGGGCGGGCCAGTTGGAAGACGGCAGCCATGGGCGACTTGAGGCCTTTGATGCGCCCATGCGGGATCGCCACCCCATGCCCCAGGCCGGTGGAGCCCAGCCGCTCCCGCGAAAAAAGGCTGTCGGTCACCAGCGCCCGGCTCAGGCCGTGCAGGCTTTCAAACAGCAGACCGGCCTCCTCAAACGCACGTTTTTTACTCGTAACGTCCACCTGCGCCAGCACATGCGACGGGGGTAAGAGAGAGGCGAGTCGGTTCATAGTGGTGCGGATTATGCCCATAAAAAAACCGCCACGAGGGTGGCGGTTTGCTTGATTTTTCAGGGCTGGACGGGCTACATCAGGCGCTTGGGGGCAGCATGGTGGTGGTCCTGAATGCGCTGTTTGTGGCGGCCTACTTGCCGGTCCAGCTTGTCCACCAAATCGTCCACTGCGGCATACAGGTCTTGGTGCGAGCTTTGGGCAAACATATCGTTGCCTTTGACATGGATATTGCATTCGGCGCGTTGCCTGCGCTCTTTTTCCTTTTGCTTTTCTACCGTGAGCAAGACTTTTACGTCTACGACCTGGTCAAAGTGGCGCATGATGCGGTCCAATTTTTCGGTCACGTAACTACGCAGGGCCGGCGTTACTTCCAGA
>CANKNK010000148.1 GCA_947483455.1 Comamonadaceae bacterium
CATAAGAACAGCATACAAGCGATAAGGCAATCAGTCCACGGCATGTCATTTCAGCAGATCGCGCCCAGGGGGCTGCGCCGTATCGCCGCCTCCTTGTTCATAGCAGCAGCGTTGTTGCTTGGCGCTTGCGACAAGGTACAAAACAATCCCCACCCGGCGGGTTCGGAAGCCAGCAACACGCTGTTTTTGCCGTTTACCGGCCGCTCGCCCAAGTACCTCGACCCGGCCAGTTCCTATTCCAACGACGAATCGCCGTATACCTACCAGGTCTATGAGCCGCCCTATGGCTACCACTACCTCAAGCGGCCCTACGAGTTGACCGGTCGGGGTGCTCGCGAAGTAGCGCCGCCGCAATACCTCGACAAAGCGGGCAAGCCATTGCCCGATAGCGCGCCGGGCGAAATGGTGGCGCAAACGGTATACGACATTCCCATCCGGCCGGGCATTCAATTTGCGCCGCATCCGGCCTTCGCCAAAGATGCCGAGGGCCGCTTTGTGTACCATGATATGAAGGCCGCGGACGTCGCCGATAAACACCAGATCGGTGACTTTGCGCACACTGGCACGCGCGAGTTGACGGCTGAGGACTATGTATACGCCATACGCCGCCTGGCCACGCCGCGTGTGGTCTCTCCCTCGTTTTCGACTATGGCCGATTACATCGTCGGCCTCAGGGAATATGGTGCCACCGTGGCCGCCAAAGACAAAGCCTTGCGCAAGGGCATGGCGCCTACAGACCGTAATCTGCCTTTTCTCGATTTCCGCGAACTTGGGTTTGAGGGTGTTAGCGCGCCGGACAAATACACCTTGCGCATACGCTTGGTGGGCAAGTACCCACAATTCAAGTACTGGCTGGCCATGGTGTTCTTTGCCCCGGTACCTTGGGAAGCGGAAAAATTTTACGCCCAGCCTGGTATGTCGGACAATAACCTTTCGCTCAACTATTGGCCTGTAGGCACCGGGCCGTATATGTTGACCGAATTCCGGGAAAACCGGCGCCACGTGCTGCAACGCAATCCCAATTTCCATGGCGAAACCTATCCCTGCGAAGGTGCACATGGCGATCAGGAGAAAGGCTATTTGCAAGACTGCGGCAAACCCATTCCTTTTGTGGACAAGGTCATTTTTGAAATAGAAAAAGAAGCCGTTCCCCTGCAGTCCAAATTTATCCAGGGCTTCTACGACTCACCTGCAATCGAGCGATTAGATATTGGTACCGGCTTTATCGTGGCCATGGGCGACGATAAGAAAAAAGAAGCTTTGTACAAAGAGAAAGGCATACGGCTACCGACCACGGTGGAGGCCAATACCTGGTACTTTGCTTTTAACTGGATGGACCCGGTAGTGGGTAAGGGCGCGACGCCAGCCCAGGATGAGCGCAACCGCAAGTTACGCCAGGCTTTATCCATCGCAATTGAATGGGAAGAGCATATTGCCATTTTTGAAAGAGGCCAAGGCCTTGCCGGGCAAGGACCGGTGCCACCGTCGCTGTTTGGCTATCGCGAAGACGGGCCTGCCGCCTTTAACCCCGTGGTCTATCGCCGAGGACCGGATGGTAAACCGGTGCGCCGCAGCATTGACGAGGCGAAGCAGTTGCTGGCAGAGGCCGGCTACCCGGATGGGCGTGACGCCAAGACTGGCAAGCCTTTGGTGCTGAGTTTTGACTATATGAACACGAGTAACGGCTCCAAACCTTTGCTCGATTGGTATACCCGGCAATTTAGCAAACTGGGCGTGCAAATGGAGGTGCGGGCCACCGACTTCAACCGGTTTCAGGACAAGCTGAAAAAAGGCTCTGTGCAAATGTTTCTAGGCGGTTGGCTAGCCGATTACCCGGACGCAGAAAACTTTCTGTTTATGCTCTACGGTCCCAACTCCAAAGCTAAAACCGATGGCAATGGCGAAAACAATGCCAATTACCAAAACCCCCAGTTTGATGCGCTGTTTGACCGTATGAAAGTACTAGACGACGGACCGCAAAAACAGCAACTGATCGACGAGATGGTACAGATCGTGCAAAAAGACGCGGTCTGGAGCTTTGGCTACTGGCCCACCTCCGCAGCGGCCTACCACCAATGGATTTTTAACGGCAAGCCCACCCAAATTGTGCGCAACCATATTTCCTACTTGCGCCTGGATCCGGATTTGCGCGCTAGCAAAATTAAGGAGTGGAACCATCCGGTATGGTGGCCCTTGCCCGTGCTGAGCGCAGTGCTGCTTTTGGTACTTTGGCCGGCTTGGCGTATTTGGCGGCGGCGCGAGCGCGAAACCGCCGCCCGAACCTTGGCAGTGGAGTAAGCACCTATGGTCAATTACATCATCCGCCGCGTCTTATATGGACTGCTAATCCTCATTGGCGTCAACCTACTGACTTTCATTCTTTTCTTCGCAGTAAATACGCCCGACGATATGGCGCGCATCAACATCGGCGGAAAGCGGGTGAGTGCCGACGCGATTGCCAAATGGAAAACCCAACGCGGCTACGATAAACCTTTGCTCTTTAATGAGCAGGCCCAAGGGGTGGAAAAACTGAGCAAAACCTTGTTTGTGGAGCGCTCGCTTCCTCTGTTTGCTTTGCAGTTCGGCGCCTCGGATACCGGAAGGGATATTGGCTACGAATTGCGCCAGCGCGCACTACCTTCACTGGCGCTGGCCCTTCCTACGTTTTTGCTAGGTGTTTTTGTGGTCGTGGTGGTCTCGCTCATCATGGTGTTTTTCCGCAATACCTACGTTGAGTTTTGGAGCGTGGCGTTCGCAGTTTTCCTGCTGTCTGTCTCCGGTTTGTTTTACATCATTGCGGGGCAGTTTTTGTTCAGCACCGTACTCAAACTGGTGCCCGCTTCTGGCTTTGCTGGCGGCTTGGATATGGTGGTTTTTTTAGTATTGCCTGTCGCAATTGGCATCCTCTCGCGCATGGGTGGCGAAGCCTTGTTTTACCGCACCATGTTCTTAGAAGAAATCGGCAAAGACTATGTGCGCACCGCGCGCTCTAAAGGCTTGTCGGAGAGCGTTGTGTTGTTTCGCCATGTGCTGGGCAATGCCTTGCTGCCCATTCTGACCAGCACCGTCGCCGTGCTGCCGCTGTTGTTTATGGGCGCCCTGATCATGGAGTCCTTTTTTGGTATCCCTGGCCTTGGCAGTTTCACCATCGACGCAATCAACGGGCAGGATTTCGCCGTAGTGCGCGCCATGGTGTTTTTGGGCTCGGCCTTGTATATCTTGGGCCTGGTGTTGACCGATATTTCCTACACGCTGGCCGATCCGCGTGTACGCCTGGCTTAAGGACGTCTGCGCTATGCCCAAATTCGTCCTGCTAGCTACTGATGTGGCCTTGTACTTTCAGTTGCTGGTGCTGCTGTTCTATGCGCGCCATGCGCTGCGCTCGCCGCTGCTGCGCCAGTCCTGGCGTTATGTGCAGCGCGATGGTGCTGCCATGTCCTCAGCGGTGGTGCTGGTCGTGTTTTTGCTTGTTGCTTTGCTCGATTCGGTGCATTTTCGTCCCCGTCTGCCACCGTCCCCGGATGCGGCACCCGGCGCCGAAATCGCCTATTCCACGCGCACCTTGTCGGTGCTGGATGTGTTGCTCAGCGGCCCGCGTGAATCGCGTGAAAAAACCTATTCCGTTCCGCTGGCAACCCACCAGTTTTCCAAAGAGTCTATGCAACGCGATGGCGCCACGGTGCGCGACTTCCCGCGCCTGCAGTACGGCGGCAGGCACCTCGACCAGCCGCAGGACCAATGGGGCGGCGATGTCATGCGTCGCTCGGTCAATGGCCTGGGCAGTGGCCTGCTGGTCGCCGTGCTGTGTGCCGGCTTGCTGGTACGCAGGCAGTCACAGCGCACTGCCCAGAGTTTTATGGCATCGGCCTGCGACCTTTGGCAGGGCCGCTCCGTGCTGCCTTGGCGTGCCATGGGCGGTACCCTGACTTTGCTGCTTCTGCTTGGCGCTTGGGTGGCCGCATTGTGGCCTTACTACCATGTCATGGGCACGGACCAGACTGGCAATGACGTGTTGTTTGTGTGCTTGAAGTCGGTGCGCACGGCAGTGGTTATCGGCTCGCTCGCCACCATTGCCACCATTCCTCTGGCTTTGTTGTTCGGCATATTGGCTGGCTACTTCAAGGGCTGGGTGGATGATGGTATTCAGTACTCCTACACCGTGCTCTCGTCGATCCCCTCCGTGCTCCTCATCTCAGCCTTTGTGCTGATGATTCAGGTGTTTATCGACAAACACCCGCAGTGGTTTGAAACCGGCCTGGAGCGTGCGGACATCCGTTTGTTTTTGCTCTCCGCCATTTTGGGGCTGACTGGCTGGGCGCAGCTCGCTAGGCTCTTGCGCGCCGAAACACTCAAGCTCGGCGAGTTGGACTATGTGCAAGCGGCGCGTGCCTTTGGCGTGTCACACGCAGGCATTATGCGCCGCCATATATTGCCCAATGTGACGCACATCATTGTGATCGTGGCCGTGCTCGATTTTTCGGGGCTGGTCTTGTACGAAGCGGTCTTGTCCTATGTGGGTGTGGGTGTGGACCCCAATACCCAAAGCTTTGGCACCATGATCAATAGCGCGCGCAATGAAATGTCGCGCGACCCCGTCATCTGGTGGACCTTGAGCACCGCATTTGCATTTATGGTTTCGCTGGTCTTGTCTATGACTTTGTTTGCCAGCGCGGTGCGCGAAGCCTTCGATCCGCGCGCACGGGCTTATCGTGTACGTCCCGCAGCTGCTTCACCACTGCCAGCTCGGGAGGCCGCATGATCACCATTAGCCAACTCAGTACCGAGTTGCAATCGGAGGCCGGCTTGGTGCGCGCCGTCGATACCTTATCGCTCACGATTGCGCGCGGCGAAACTTTTGCCTTGGTGGGTGAGTCGGGCTGTGGCAAGTCCATGACGGCCCTGTCTATTTTGCGCCTGCTGCCCGACAGCGGGCGCGTGGTAGCGGGCCGGGTCACTATGGGGGGTGTGGACCTCATGGCCCTGCCCGAGCAACAAATGCGCGATGTGCGCGGTAGCAAGATCAGCATTATTTTTCAAGAACCCTCCACCAGCCTGAACCCGGTGATGACGGTGGGGCAGCAAATCGTGGAAGTCATAGAGCGGCATACCGCACTGCGCGGTGATGCGGCGCGTAGCAAAGCGCAGCAGTGGTTAGAGCGCGTGGGAATACCCGAAGCCGCACGCCGCGTGGATAGCTACCCCTTTCAAATGTCGGGCG
>CANKNK010000149.1 GCA_947483455.1 Comamonadaceae bacterium
GCGCGTACGCCGCCCGATAGCTCGATCTGCGAGGTCAGTTGGTAACGCGCCACCGCCATCGCCATGCTTTGCTCGGCCCCGCTAGTGAGCAAGCTGTCATCGGTTGCTGAGTCCGTCAAGGCACTGAAAGGCCCGTGACCCCAAGCCAAAGGTTTCCCGTTTTTTGCGTTTTGGTAAATGGCATCCACTACCAAGTCGCCTTGGTGGTATTGCGCATACAGCTCAATGAGCAAGGGTTTGTTTTTCGTGAATGCGGTGTTGCCTTGGTCGATCGTGGCTTCCAGCACCAGGTCGCCGTTCATCACATCCAAGGGACGTGTGGTGACACGAATGGCATTGCCCAACATGCCATAGCCGGCACCGCTGCCCGCCCATTCATTGGACAGGCCGATGTTGGTGCCATAGGGGTAGTCCGCCACCGCCCAGCCACGCGCCGTCATGCTGCCAATAGCGACGCGGCCATAGTCTTCGTGGCTGATAGCGATATTTTTTTCGTACCAAATGTTCGGATCAAACGCCATGTCGCGGTCGATGGACCTGAGCGAATCGGCCACATTGCCGGCGCCGCCGCGAAAGCGCTGGCTGAGCAAAGCACTGGCGGTAAAACCTTGGCCCAGGTTGTACTTGGCACCCAGCCAGGGCTGGAACAAGATGGTGGTCTGCGCCATGGTTTTGTATTCTTTGCCATTGACCAGCTCATCGGCCCAAATGCGCTGCTTGTCTTCCAGCGGGAAGAGCGCACAGTCCTTGCATTGGTTGCTGCTCATGGCAGTTTCCATCTTGGCAAAGCCGGTTAGGCTGAACATGCCATCGGGACCGAAATCAATCGCATAGCTGGATGCGGACAAACTCAGCAAGGCGCCGGCCAGGGTCAGTCGCATGCCGCTAGGGCGCAAGAGGAGGGTTTTGCTTGAGATGCTCATGGTATGGGTGTGCCAAAATGTATGAAAGCGCTTTCATTCTAATGGCATGCTGCGCGTTTCGGGGGATAGGCAAGCTAGGGTTTCCCCTTGCTTGCCGCAAAAAAGGCCGCCCGCATTGTGTGGCAGCTGCCGCGGCTGCCAAACCTATGGAAAACCCTAGTTCCGGATCTATGAAAGCGCTTTCATAATCGCTACGGTAAAAACCCATCGTTGGTCAGGCCCGCGCGCTTGCCCGGAACAGGAAACCCATGCCGTCTATCCGCCCCTTGTGCCTTGGTTTGCTTTGCGCCTGCGCCGCCTCTTTTGCCGTGCAGGCACAGACCGTCAAAGCCGGGGCGGGTGCCTACACCCTCGCCCCCAAGGCGGCGGACCGGGTGGTACCCGCCGCGCCTTACCGCACGCCGGCGATGCTCAAGCGCGCCGCGCCGAGCAACCAGTGGTATTCGGCCCTGGTCTATAGCGACAAGCCAGAGGTTTTGTTTGCCCACCCCTTGACCATCTTGCCTAGCAGTGCCGGGATCGAGTTTGCGTTGCCTAGCAAAACCATAGTACCCACCGAGCGGCGCGACGTGGAAATCCACTACCCCCACCAAGACGGCTTGCTGCTCTCGCCCACCGGCGTCACGCTGGAGCGCCCCAAGCTGGCAAATGCCAGCGACTGGGCCATCGACATCGCCTGGGGCCCCAACGATGCTGCCATGACCGCCACCGTGGCCCACGGCAGTCCCTTTGTCTCTTTGCAAATCCCCAAAGGCAATGTGCGCCTTCAATTGCCCTTTGCTGCCACCCGCGTGCCGCATGCGGACGCGCGGGTATTGGCTTTGCGCCTCAAGGGCAAGTCTTATGCCTTGTTCGGCCCCAGCGGCGTGCGCTGGGAACAAGTTTCAGGCACGGAATGGATAGGCCACTTGCCCGAAGGCAAAGGCTACGCCTCGGCCGCGGCATTGCCGGACGACAGCGCAACTACCTTGGATTTATTCACCCGCCATGCTTATGCGTTTTTGCAGGACACGCGGGTGGACTGGCAGTTTGACGAAGCCGCCAGCCGCGTGCGCAGCACCTTTGTCGCTACCGCGCGCAGCATGGAAGGGCCGGATGTGCCGCCACTTTTGGGTTTGTTCCCCCACCAGTGGCACAACAACAGCGCCTTGCAAGGCAAGCTCGGCCCTGCGTTTGAAACCCTGCGCGGGCCTATCAAGCTGCTGGCCGCCAAGCAATTTGAACTCACGCGCACCTACAACGGCTTTGTGCCTTTTTGGCCCGGCGTGCCCGAGCAAACCCGCAGCGCGCAATTGCGCGATCTCATGAAAACCGATGTGCGCAACGCCCGGCGCATGATGCTGGAAATAGGCGTGGGTCCCTACTGGCAAGGCAAAGGCTTGCAGCGTATATCCAAGCTGATGGACGTGGTCGAGCAACAGGGCGACCTAGACGCGCGCGACCAGCTACTCAAGCACATGAAAACGCGCATCGAACAATGGTTTTCCGGTAACGACAACAAAACCTATTTTCACTACGACAAAGCGCAAGGCACGGTCGCGTCCTACCCCGAAGAATATTTTGCGGTCGAGCAAATGAACGACCACCATTTCCACTACGGCTACTGGATACGCACCATGGCCGAAATCGCGCTGCGCGACCCGCAATGGGCTTCTAAAGCGCAGTGGGGCGGTATGGTGGATTTGCTCGTGGCCGACATCGCCACCCCGCGCCGGGGGGCAGCAGATTTTCCCTTTGTGCGCAACTTTGATCCCTACGAAGGCCACTCCTGGGCCTCAGGTATCGGCCTGGGCCCATTCGGCAACAACCAAGAGTCGTCCTCCGAGGCCATCAACGCCTGGGCGGGCCTGATTTTGTGGGCCGAAGTCACCGGCGACAAAGCCTTGCGTGACCTAGGCATCTACCTCTACACCTCCGAGATCGAGGCCATCAATTACTACTGGTTTGATATCCACCGCCTGGTCTTTCCACCCGAATACAAAAACGTGGAAACCAGCATGCTGTTTGGCGGCAAGTACGCGCACAACACCTGGTGGATTGACGAGCCGCGCCAAATCAAAGGCATCAATCTGCTTCCCATCACCACCGCGTCCACCTACTTGGGGCGCGATGGGGCTTTTGTGAAGCGCAGCCTGGCCACGCTCAAACCGGAAACCGAAGTGTTTGCCGCGCGTGGCAAAGCCGCCAAGCCCATAGACATTTGGCAAGACCTGTTTGCCAAATACATGGCCACCGCCGATCCGCAGGCCGCTTTGGCCATGTGGGACCGTTGGGGCTCTTTTGAGTTGGGCGACACCCGCAGCCACGCCTTGCATTGGATGCTCAGCCTGCAAACCATGGGCACGCCTGACTTTGCAACCACCGCCAACACCACGCTCTACAGCGTATTCCAACGCGCAGACGGCAGCAAAACCTACCTGGCCTACAACCCCGGCGCACAGCCCCTGACGGTGCGGTTCAGCGATGGCAAAAGCCTGCAAGTGGCGCCGCGCACGCTGGGTAGCACGCAGTAATCCGCCATGCCAACGGGGGCTGGCCTAGACCCCCATCGTGGACTGTCATTGGGGCAGCCCTTGTGACCATTCACGAAAGCATGGAATGACATTGCATCTCCCTAGCGCACTCCTGGCGCTTTGCCTCAGCCTGACGTTCTTGAGCGCATGCGGCGGTGGCACCACGAGTCCCGTGGACAACCCCCCTGCTGCCAATGCGCAGCAAACACCGCCCAGTGGATCAGTGCAGACGCCTGCACCTACCGTCCCGGCAGACGATTGGGTATTGGATTGGAGCGACGAGTTCAATGGCAATAGCCTGGACAGCGCGGTCTGGACGGCGGATCTGGGCTCGGGTGGTTGGGGCAATAGCGAATCGCAGTACTACAAAGCGCAAAACGCCGTGGTCGCTGGCGGTCTACTCACCATCACTGCCAAGCGGGAAACCGCAGGCGATGCACCCTATACCTCTGCGCGCATTCAAACTTCGCGTAAACAAAGTTTTACCTATGGCCGTTTTGAAATGCGCGCCAAACTGCCGGCTACCCAAGGTATGTGGCCGGCCTTCTGGCTGTTGGGCAATAGCTGCAACGCCTGGGGCCTGTATGGCGGCACGGTCAACTGGCCCGCATGCGGCGAGATCGACATCATGGAAATGATTGGTGGCTCCACCGGCAACGCCAGCGACTACACCACCTACGGTACCTTGCACTACCTCAACGCCGCCAACTACAACCCTGCCTTGAGCATCGGCTACCGCAACGCCACTCAACTTAGCGACGACTTCCATGTGTACCGCATGGACTGGACGCCGCAAAGCTTTACCTGGTACATCGATGGCGTGGCCTTTGGCACCCGCCTGATCACGCCCGATATGGAGGAGTTTCATAAACCATACTTCATCTTGCTGAACCTCGCCGTTGGCGGCAACTGGGGCGGCTGGGCCAACAGCACGACGGTTTTTCCGCAAACCTATGCCATCGACTACGTGCGCCACTACACCCGCCCCTGGCCCGCCAAAGGCAGCGCGGCGGGCCTGCCCTCGGTATGGCATTTGGGCGCCGACCCCAAACTTTCCGCAGCCGCTGGCACCACCACGGGTGCGCAACCCCTGGTCACCCTGGCCGATGCTGCTTTGTCCTGGTACACCCCCTATCTAAGCGGAAGCTTTGACGCCGGCGCCTGGGCGGCGCAGGTATGGACGCTGGCACCGTCCGGCTCTGCCCCGGTGCGCGCGCGCATTTACCGCCGCCGCGCCGACGGCACGGAAATATTGCTCGGCGAAGCCCAGGTCGACCCCCTCACCAGCGGCAGCGGCAACCACAGCACCCGATTCAACTTCACCGGTATTGCTGCCCAAAGCCTGAGCAACGAGACCATCCGCCTAGAGCTGAGCAAGCTCAGCGGGCCCGCCCTGAAGCTGGTGGTCAATGGCAACGACTTCGACTCCTACCTCAGCATGCCCTGGAGCACCAGCGGTAGCACCGGTAGCTACCCCACGCAGACGGCCGTGCCTTTCCCCGTACCCGTAGCCAGCACCCCGACAGGCGGCAACCCGGTTGCGGCACCGGCGACCCTGGGTGTGTATGCGGACATCCCCTTCGCCGGTACGTGGGCTGGCACCAGCGCGCCGCAGGTCTATGTCGGCGGCGTAGCGCAGGAAGTGCAGACCGACGCGTTTGAGGGCAGCCACGCCATCAGCTTTAGCCTGAGCCGCGACGGCGCCGGCTGGCAAATCCTGGGCGCTAGCCAGGATCTGAGCGCCTACGCCCAGTTGCACTTCAAA
>CANKNK010000150.1 GCA_947483455.1 Comamonadaceae bacterium
ATTGGCATGCATTGCCGTTTGCTGGGTCGGCCCGGGCGCATCACCGCTTTGCAGCGGTTTTTGGACCATGTGCAGTCGCACGACCAGGTTTGGGTCTGCCGCCGTCTGGATTTGGCGCAGCACTGGAGCAGTGTGCACCCCTATAGCGAAGCCGCATGACCCTGGACGAGCTCAATCGCGCGCCCTTGGCGCAGGCGCAGGCTATGCTGGCCGGTTTGTACGAGCACTCGGACTGGATAGCCGAGAAAGCCCTGGCCGAGCGCCCTTTCAAGTCGCTAGCGCATTTGCAGTACGCCATGTGCCGCGTGCTCGATGCTGCGGGGCGCGAGGCGCAACTGGCCCTGCTACGCGCCCACCCGGAGCTGGCCGGCAAGGGCTTGGTCGTTACCAGCCTCACCGCCGAGTCGAAACACGAACAAAAAAAAGCGGGACTGACCGATTGCACGCCAGATGAGTTGGCTGCTATCCAGAAGTTCAATGCCGATTACCGCGCTAAATTTGACTGGCCTTTTATCGTGGCGGTACGTGGCCCGCGCGGTACGGGCCTGACCAAAGCGCAGATCATGGCCACTATGGCGCGCCGCCTGCAAGGCCACCCCGACTTTGAATTGCAAGAATGTTTGCGCAACATCCACCGCATTGTGGAAATCCGCCTGGCCGATAAATTTGCTATCCAGCCTGGATCTGGCAACCAGGTCTGGGACTGGCAGGAAGACCTGGCGCGCCACAGCGACCCCGGTTTTGCCGAGCGCGGCGAACTCACGGTGACTTACCTTACCGAGGCGCACCAGGCCTGTGCGCAGGACATCATGCAAAACATGCGCGATTGCGGAATGGACGAGGTACACATCGACGCCGTGGGCAATGTGGTGGGCCGCTACCACCCAGCTACTGTGGGCGCGCGCTACTTACTTACCGGCAGCCATTACGACACGGTGCGCAATGGCGGCAAATACGACGGACGCCTGGGCATATTTGTGCCTCTGGCCTGTGTGCAGGCCCTGCAGCAGGCGGGGCGGCGCCTGCCTTTTGGCATCGAAGTGGTGGCCTTTGCCGAAGAGGAAGGCCAGCGTTTCAAGGCCACATTTTTATCAGCATCGGCGCTTACCGGCAGCTTTGATGAAGCCTGGCTGGCGCAGTGCGATGCCGACGGCATCAGTATGCGCAGCGCCATGCAGCAAGCGGGGCTGGACCCGGCGCAGATTGCATCTATCCGGCGCGATCCGCAGCATTACCTGGGCTTTGTGGAAGTGCATATCGAGCAAGGGCCGGTACTCAATGAATTGAACATGCCCTTGGGTGTAGTCACTTCTATCAACGCCAGCGTGCGCTTCACCGGCAGTGTTATGGGTACCGCGAGCCATGCCGGTACCACGCCTATGAATAGGCGGCGCGATGCGGCGGTGGCCGTGGCCGAATTGGCCTTATTCATGGAACAGCGCGCTGCACGCGATGGCGATTCGGTAGCCACCATCGGGCAGCTGCACGTGCCTGCCGGGTCGGTGAATGTCGTGCCGGGCCGTTGCGATTTTTCACTGGACATGCGCGCCCCTTCTAATGCACAGCGCGACGCCTTGTGCGCAGATGTCGTGGCCCAACTGGAGTCCATTTGCGCGCGCAGGGGGCTAGCATTTAGTTTGAACGAAAGCATGCGCGCCAGCGCCGCACCCAGCGATGCGGCTTTGCAGGGGCGCTGGGAGGCGGCCGTGGCCAAGTTGGGCTTGCCGGTGCACCGCATGCCCAGCGGCGCCGGGCATGACGCCATGAAAATGCACGATCTCCTGCCCCAGGCCATGCTGTTTGTGCGCGGCGAAAACAGCGGCATCAGCCACAACCCGCTCGAATCGAGCACCAGCCACGACATGCAACTGGCAGTCCATGCCTTTGACTATTTGCTTCAGGATTTGGCAGCCCCGACCTCCTGAGCGCAAATGCGCAGACCCTTTTTTCGTATTCATTTTTTGATTGCATCCTATGAATCCATCCCTATACGCCCAGCTTGACGCCTGGGTGAACCAGCATTTCGACGAGGAAGTTCAATTTTTGCAAGCGCTGGTGCGCGTACCCACCGACACGCCGCCAGGCAATAACGCGCCGCATGCCGAGCGCACCGCCGAGCTGCTGCAGGCCATGGGCCTGGAGGCGCAAAAATTCCCGGTTCCCCCGGATAGGGTGCACGCTGCGGGCTTGCAAAGCCTCACCAACTTGCTAGTGCGCCGCCGCTTTGGCTCCGGGCGCACGGTGCTGCTCAATGCCCACGGCGACGTGGTGCCCCCCGGCGAAGGCTGGACGCACGACCCCTATGGTGCCGAGATCGTCGACGGCAAGCTCTATGGCCGCGCCGCTGCGGTCAGCAAATGCGACTTTGCGACCTACACCTATGCCTTGCGTGCCCTAGAAGCCGTGGCCAAACCGACGCAAGGTTGCGTGGAGTTGTTGTTTACCTATGACGAAGAGTTTGGCGGCGAACTCGGGCCCGCTTTGCTATTGAACAACGGAACCATCAAGCCCGACCTGATGGTGGCCGCAGGCTTTAGCTACCAAGTGATTACCGCGCACAACGGTTGTTTGCAATTGGAAGTGACGGTGCACGGCAAGATGGCCCATGCGGCTATTCCCGACAGCGGTGTCGATGCCTTGCAAGCGGCGACGAAACTGTTGCAAGTGCTTTATGCGCAAAACGATGTGATCAAAAAAGTGCGCTCCGATGTGCTTGGCATTACCCATCCCTATTTGAATATTGGCATGATCGAAGGCGGCACCAATACCAATGTGGTGCCGGGCCGGGTCAGCTTCAAACTCGATAGGCGCATGATTCCGGAAGAAAACCCCGAGCAAGTGGAAGCGGATTTGCGCGACCTCATCGCGCAGACGGCGGCGCAGTGCCCTGGCATTAGCGTCGATGTCAAACGCATACTGCTGGCCCGCGCCATGCGTCCGCTGCCGGGCAATGTGCCGCTGGTGCAGGCCTTGCAAAGCCACGCGCAAGCAGTATTTGGCGTGCCCGTGCCTGCTTTGGGTACGCCGCTGTATACCGACGTGCGTTTGTTTTGCGAAGCCGGTATTCCCGGCGTCATTTACGGTGCCGGCCCGCGTACAGTGCTGGAATCCAATGCCAAACGCGCAGATGAACACATCGTGTTGGAAGACTTGCGCCGCGCAACGCAGGTCATGGCGCGCGCTTTGGCGGACTTGTTGGCCTAAGCCAATTCGCATTGGGCGCGCCCTGGAGATGGGGCGCGCTGCTTTCGCTTGGTGCGGTAAATCGCACTTACGCCACGACAAAAACCAAAAGTCGCAGCATCCGCGCGGCAAAAATTGCACGCGTTACATACGATCCTCGACTTTTCTGTAACCTTTTTACCAAATTTCATGTGTTGAAGTATGGAATGTGTGATTTAAATTAAATTTGCGAATATCATCCCGACCTAACGGAATATCCAGCAAGAATGAGAAGTTCTTGCGCTTTGTCAACGCTAAAGAAGGGTAGATATGGACGCATCGACAGAACAAGAAAGCTCCTTGGAGCCTAAAGACCTCACTGCTGGCGACTACGGCTTCATTGTTTTCATCCTGCTGGTGTTGGTCGCTGTGACTATGCTGGGCGTGTTGGGACATCGCGAGGCTCTCAAAACCGAAGGAAGCAAGCGCAATGGCGAACAATGGGCTGCTTGGTTTACCAAGGCCAGCGAAACCCGTTTTGCTCCGGATTACGCGATTGCCGCCTGTGCCGGTGGGGCCAAATCGGCCGCTGCCCCCACGGCCGAGGAAACCAAGCCTGCAGAGGGTGCTGCAGAGCAAGCTGCTGCTGCCCCGGCACCGGCCGCCGGAACCTGGGGCGCCTGCCTGGCCCACCTGATGAGCGCTAGCGAATTCAAAGACATGGTGAACCCCTTCACCGGCGCTGCGCCGAATTTCATACCCGCCTGTAACCCGGCGGACCACAGCTTGGTGGGCTCCATCGTGTTAGAAAAAAGCACCGCTAATCCACCGGGTTCAGCGGTGCCGACGGTCACGTCCCAATTTGTGGATGCTGATTCGATCGCTGAAAAAGTCGCACTCAAAATCAGTGTGTGTGACAAGGGCTCCTACGCGGTCAAGGTCGCGGAAATTGAATTCTGAGGTACATCATGGAAGACCGCAAAACCATTGCCATCAAAGACCTGAATATCAAAGAGCTGCTGGACACGGACTCCAAGCCGGCTGATATTTCGCGCGACCTACCGTTTCGTAAGTGGCTGTATTCCTGGATGCTGGACCCGGCCATTCCTGGCAATTTTCAGCGCAGTTTTGACAAATGGATTGGCATACTGATTGTTGCCAATCTTTTCAGCCTGATATTTGAAAACGTTCCGGGCATTTACGAGCCGTATAAGCCCTGGTTCGAGTTCTTCGACCTGTTCTCGATTGCTATCTTTACGGTGGAGTATCTGCTGCGCTTTTATTTGTCGGCAGAAGATGCGGCGTTCCAGGGCAAAGTCAGTTCCCGCTTGGCCTATGTGTTCAGCCCGTTTGCGATTATCGATGCGCTCGCTATTGTGCCCTTCTACTTGGTGCGCGTGTTTGGCCTGTCGATTGACTTGCACGTGCTCAAGGCCTTGCGGATTTTGCGTTTGCTGAAAATTTTCCGCATAGTGATTCCGGCTTACTACGAGTTTGCCGCTCTCAACCGAGGTCGCACATTCCGTCAAAAAATACACGCCCTTATCTTCCAAAGTCCCTATGGCGGACGTCTGCAAGAAATGTTCGAGCTGTTTATTGCGGGCTGGGTGCTGATCTCGGTGTTTGCCGTCATTTTGGAGTCGGTACACGGAGTCTCTTACCTGCTGAATGTCGAATTCGTGATCTTGGACGCGGTCGCGGTCGCGGTCTTCACCATTGAATACTGCATGCGTATGTATTCTTGCGTGGAAGAGCCGGGCTACGAGGGAACCGTGATGGGCCGCTTCCGTCAGGCCAAGCACCCCTCTACGGTGATCGACCTGCTGGCTATCCTGCCCTTCTTCCTGGAAGTTTTCTTGCACCACTTGTTGGACTTGCGATTCTTGCGGGTCTTCCGCCTGACGCGATTGCTCAAACTCACGCGCGGCAACGACGCTACGGCGACCCTGGTCAAAGTGGTTTCGCGCGAGTGGCCGGTGATTGCCGCTGCCGCCTTCATCATGTTATTGCTGGTGGTGCTGACCGCATC
>CANKNK010000151.1 GCA_947483455.1 Comamonadaceae bacterium
ATCGTCGCCACTGCCGACCACAACACCCCGACCACCGGATGGGAGCTGGGCTATGACGGTATCACCGACCCGATTAGCAAAGAGCAAATTACCACGCTCGATGCCAACATCAAAGAATCAGGTGCGGCGGCGTTTTTTCCATTTCTCTCTAAGCGCCAGGGTATCGTGCACGTGATTGGCCCGGAAACGGGGGCGACACTTCCGGGCATGACGGTGGTGTGCGGCGACAGCCACACCTCGACCCACGGTGCCTTCGGCGCGCTAGCCCATGGCATCGGCACTTCTGAAGTCGAGCATGTGATGGCCACGCAAACCTTGCTCGCCAAAAAAGCCAAGAACATGCTTATCCAAGTAGAGGGAACAGTGCCCAGGGGTGTGACTGGCAAAGACATTGTGCTGGCCATCATCGGACGCATTGGCACCGCTGGCGGCACCGGATACACCATCGAGTTTGCGGGTAGCGCCATCCGGGCCCTGAGCATGGAAGGCCGCATGACCTTGTGCAACATGGCCATCGAGGCGGGCGCGCGCGCTGGCTTGGTCGCCGTGGACGACAAAACGATAGAGTACGTGAAGGGGCGCCCGCTTTCACCCACGGGCGTGGAATGGGACCAAGCCGTGGCCTATTGGAAGACCTTGCAATCCGACATTGACGCGTACTTTGATACGGTGGTCGAACTCAAGGCCGCCGACATCTTGCCCCAAGTGACCTGGGGCACCTCGCCCGAAATGGTGCTCGATATCAATGGCGCAGTGCCCGATCCCGATAAGGAAAAAGATCCGAGCAAGCGCGACGCCATCGAGCGAGCTTTGGTTTACATGGGGCTGCAACCAGGCAAAGCCTTGAACGATTTGTTTGTCGACAAAGTATTTATCGGCTCCTGCACCAACAGCCGTATCGAAGACATGCGCGAAGCCGCTGCGGTGGTTAAGCGCATCGGTCAAAAAGTGGCCAAAAACATCAAGCTGGCCATGGTGGTGCCCGGCTCGGGTTTGGTCAAAGAACAGGCGGAGCGAGAGGGACTGCATGAGATTTTCAAGGCGGCAGGTTTTGAGTGGCGTGAGCCCGGCTGCTCTATGTGCCTGGCCATGAACGCCGACCGCCTAGAGCCCGGCGAACGTTGCGCCTCGACTAGCAACCGCAACTTTGAAGGCCGCCAAGGTGCCGGAGGCCGCACCCACTTGGTCAGCCCCGCGATGGCGGCCGCCGCAGCCATCCATGGCCACTTTGTGGACGTACGTAAGTACCTTTGAACGGAAACCAGGCGATGCAAAAATTTACCGTACACCAGGGCTTGGTAGCCCCGATGGACCGCGAAAACGTGGATACCGATGCCATCATTCCTAAGCAGTTCTTAAAGTCCATCAAGAAAACTGGCTTTGGCCCCAACCTGTTTGATGAGTGGCGCTATCTGGACCACGGCGAGCCCGGTCAGGACCCGGCGACCCGCAAGCCCAACCCAGACTTTGTGCTCAACCAGCCGCGCTACGCTGGCGCATCTGTGCTCTTGGCGCGAAAAAATTTCGGCTGCGGGTCCTCGCGCGAACATGCACCCTGGGCGCTGGACCAGTATGGTTTTCGGGCCATCATTGCGCCCAGTTTTGCAGACATCTTTTTCAACAACTGCTTTAAGAACGGCCTGCTGCCCATCGTGCTACCGGAGTCTGTGGTGGACAAGCTATTTAGCGAGGCCTTGGCATTTCCAGGCTTCACACTGACGATCGATTTGGAGCGACAGCGCGTCATACGCCCGCAGGGCGAAGAAATCGCTTTTGACGTGCAAGGCTTTCGTAAATTTTGTTTGCTCAATGGCTTAGACGATATCGGTCTGACGCTGCGCAATGCAGAAAAAATCCGCACCTTTGAAGCGCATCGCCTGGCCACCAAGCCCTGGCTGGCGCACACCATGTAAGCCGACATCCATGAAAGCACGTCCATGAAAATCGCGATCCTGCCGGGCGACGGCATTGGCACTGAAATCGTAGCCGAGGCCATCAAGGTACTCAAGGCCTTGGACCTGCCCTTCACCATGGAGAGTGCGCCCGTCGGTGGCGCCGCCTATGAATCACACGGCCACCCGCTTCCCGATGCAACTTTGCAATTAGCCAAAGATGCCGATGCCATTTTGTTCGGCGCCGTGGGCGACTGGAAATATGACACCTTGGAGCGCGCGCTGCGCCCGGAGCAGGCCATTTTGGGCTTACGTAAACACCTGGGCTTGTTCGCCAATTTCCGCCCGGCTATTTGCTACGAGCAACTGGTCAATGCCTCCAGCCTCAAGCCCGAGTTAATTTCAGGCCTGGACATTCTGATCATCCGCGAGCTGACCGGCGATATTTATTTTGGCCAACCGCGTGGCCGACGTATTGCCAGCGATGGCCACTTCCCCGGCGCCGAAGAAGCCTTCGACACCATGCGCTACAGCAAGCCCGAAATTGAACGCATCGCCCATGTGGCCTTCCAAGCTGCACGCACCCGCAAAGCTGCAGGCAGCGAAGGCCGCGTCACCAGCGTGGACAAAGCCAATGTGCTGGAAACCTTCCAGTTTTGGAAAGACGTAGTCACGGAAGTGGGCCAAAGCTACCCCGACATCGCGCTCGACCATATGTATGTGGATAACGCCGCCATGCAACTGGTCAAGCAACCCAAACGCTTTGACGTGGTCGTCACCGGCAATATGTTTGGCGATATTCTGAGCGACGAAGCCTCGATGCTGACCGGCTCCATTGGGATGCTGCCTTCTGCCAGCCTGAACAGCCGCAACCAGGGCCTGTACGAACCTAGCCACGGTAGCGCCCCTGACATTGCCGGTCAGGGCGTTGCCAACCCCTTGGCGACCATCCTGAGCGCAGCCATGATGCTGCGCTTTAGCCTCAAGCAGCCCGAAGCGGCCGCCCGTATCGAAAAAGCCGTTGACTCCGTGCTTACCCAAGGTCTTCGGACCCCCGATATCTACAGCCCCGGCACCAGCAAAGTCGGCACGCGCGAGATGGGCGATGCGGTGGTGAAAGCCTTGGGCTAGCTCGGGTCCACTAGGGGCCGCACACCGTACGCCCGCATGGCCGACGCCACTTGCGCTTGCTCGCTCGTTTCGTCTGCATAAAGCCGGTAGCTCGGGGCCAGAATGGGTTCGCAAGCAGTGGCTCGGATAAGTAGGACGCTGTGAATTGGGAATCGCGGGCCGGCCATCGCTTGCAGTGGTTCAGCCCATTTTTCATAATCTGCGTCCTGCTTACGTACATTTCGTGCGAAACCCATCACCTTAAAGCCCTTTTGAACAAAGATGTCGACAAAGCTCACGCATACACGCGGATTGACTTCAATATTGCGCACGCTGGCAGGGGATGCGATGTTGGCAATGAGCACATGCTCGTTGTCGTAGAGGGAAAATATCTCTTTGGGCGACACGTTGGGCTGGCCTTGGCTATCGGCGGTGGCTAACCAACAAAGCACGCTATTTCTCGCAGAAGTTAAGGTATCGGGCAATAACATAGTAGTCCAATGTAGATAGAAGGCACCGCGAAAGGTGCTTTGGTCTCGCAGAAAGTATTCATTTCAGGCAGCGGTTTAGCAGCGGCATTTATTTTCATATTTGGCAGCAATAAATGCCAGAGGATTTACGCCACAAACAGCCCTGAATTAGCGTAAGAGGTCCGCCTCCGTGTTGACGGTCTACCACGTAAGTTAGCCCTCAGCTAGGCCTGCTACAATATTCCTTATGTTCATTGCCCACTTGTTCACCTTGAACCCCGCGACGGCCCTCACGGCCGGTGCAGCTGTGCGCGCAATCATTACCAAAACCACGACCGGCTGACACAGCCCGGTTCGTCGTGCGCCCCCCGGCCAGACGAGCCGGGAAAACAGTCAGGTCACACACTGTTTTTTGAAAGGGCAATGCAATGAGTAAGTTAGTAGGATTGGTCGGCTGGCGCGGCATGGTCGGCTCGGTGTTGATGGACCGGATGCAGGCAGAAGGTGACTTTGACCTGATCGAGCCCCTGTTTTTTTCTACCTCCAACAGCGGTGGCGCAGCGCCCGCCTTTGCCAAGAACGAGACCACCTTGCAGGACGCATTCAATCTCGATGCCCTCAAACGCTGCGACATCATCATCACTGCCCAAGGCGGTGATTACACCACCGAGATATACCCCCAACTGCGTGCCAGTGGCTGGAAGGGCTACTGGATTGATGCCGCGAAAACCTTACGAATGAAAGACGACGCGGTCATCATTTTGGACCCGGTGAACCGGCCCGTAATCGACGCCGCTTTGGCGCGCGGTGTGAAAGACTATGTGGGCGGCAATTGCACGGTGAGCTGTATGTTGATGGGCCTAGGCGCTTTGTTCAAGGCTGATTTGGTGGAATGGATGACTGCTACCACCTACCAGGCCGCCAGCGGTGGCGGTGCGCAGCATATGCGCGAGCTGCTGACACAAATGGGCACACTGAACAGTGCGGTGCGCACCCAGTTAGACAATCCTTCCAGTGCGATTTTGGAGATTGACCGCCAGGTGGCCGCTACCCAAAGGGCGCTATCCCCGCAGGAAACCAAAAACTTCATGGCACCACTGGCGGGAAGCCTCATCCCCTGGATAGACAGCGACCGAGGAGACGGCACCAGCCTGGAAGAGTGGAAAGGCAGCGCAGAGACCAATAAGATTCTGGGTCGCCAAGACCACCCCGTGCCCATCGACAGCATCTGTGTGCGGGTCGGTGCCATGCGTTGCCACAGCCAGAGCCTGACCATCAAAATGAAGCGCGATGTGCCGCTGGCCGACATTGAAGATATGCTAAAAAATGATAATGCATGGGTCCGTTTTGTGGCCAATAACCGTATGGACAGCGTGCACCAGCTAACGCCCGTCGCGGTTACTGGCACCATGGATATCGCAGTTGGCCGCGTCCGCAAACTGGCCATGGGGCCGCAATATGTGGGCGCATTCACTATCGGCGACCAGTTGCTTTGGGGCGCTGCCGAACCGCTACGGCGCATGTTGCGCATTCTGCTGCAAGCCTAATTACAGCCTGCGCCATCCTTACGCAGGTGCCACGGCCTCCATCGCGTGGCGGCCCAATCCGTAGATACGCAAGGCACGAAAAGTAAATTTGATTATTATTTATATAATTATTTTAATAATTTTTGAATAGCTGAACATCGCGGGGGGGATCATGGGTGGGACGCGC
>CANKNK010000152.1 GCA_947483455.1 Comamonadaceae bacterium
CCATGACGTTATTGCTGTACTTATTTATTTCGCGCACCACCTCGGCCAGGGGCGGCGAGCGCCACTCCAGCAGTGGCTTGGCTTCCAGCAGTTTGGGGGGCACTGTGCCCCAGCGTGCGCTACCGTCTAGGCCCGCGCCCATACTTCGCCACAGGCCTTGTACCGCGCGCGGCGCATAGCTGGCGGGGTCGGCGTAGGCAACAGGCCAGACTTTTTCTCCACAGGAAGTGGGAAGGGCGCCACCAAAACGGATGCGCAAAGGGTCAGAAAAATCTGCCTTCAAGCCCGCGCGGTAGTCATTGCAAGCGCCGCCGCTTAGCGCTACGGTGTCCTGGGTTTGCACGCCCCACAAAGGCGGGTCGTATTGCACCCGTGCCACGCGCCCGGAAGGCTCGGGCGTGAAAGTCATCACGATGGATTTGTAATTGATGAGCAGTGCTTCAGGCCTTGCGTTATAAGGGCGCAGCGGCTCGCCGTCAAAAGCTGCGGGGTCCTGGTCGGGTACAAAAAATGCGCTGTTATCGAGCACGATGTCGCCGCTGATGCGGGCTATGCCCAGGCTTTGTACGCGCCGCAGCAGCAGCCACAAGCGCTCCATCACCAATTGCGGATCGCCCTGGCCTTGGATGTACAAATTACCCGTCAGCGTCCCATCGCGTACCGGGCCGTCGATGTACACCGGTGTGCTCCAGCTATAGGCCGGGCCCAGCAAGTCCAGCGCCGCATAGGTGGTGAACAACTTCATGACGGAAGCCGCCTGCATAGGCGCTTCGCTGCGATGTTGCAAACGCGGCACTGCCTTGGCATCTTGCGCGTCCACCACCAATAAGGCGGTTGCGCTTGCAGGAATGCGGGCGCGCATTAAAGCTTCTTCTACCGCCACCGGTAACTGGGCGTGCGCCGTGGCGCTGACCAGCATGAGCAGTACCGTCAAGCCATGCCGAAAGTAGAAATAAAAACCCATGGTCGATTATCGGTGGCTCTGACTAGCTTGAAAGTCAGGTTTCGGCCTGTGGGCCGGCTTGCTGCCTGCCGCAGGCCTCACTTTTCTTTGCTTCGCCAAAGAAAAGGTGAGCAAAAGAAAGGCGAGCCAAGTGCCGTGGCCCTACGGGCTCCCTTGCGCTACTCGCGCCGCCCGGGATCGTGCGCAAACTCGCTACGCTCAAACAAGCGCCCGCCCTGATCCGTGCGCCGCTGCGCTGCTCAGCACGGCCTATGGCAAGTGGGGCAGCGTGTGCTCGTTCGCTTCGCTCACCTTGCACACGCCCGCGCACCATCACTGCCACGCCACTGCCGCAGCCGCGCCAAGCCCCAATCCATTGACTACGACTGCTACGTTCACCAACCTCGGCACCCAAACGAGCATCGCCACCCCTCGCACCAACGCCCCTATCCGGTACAAAAAATCAAATTGGCTGTTAAAGCTCCCCTTCACCCCGGCGGGGGTGAAGGGGCGGGGGGGAAGCGGGGGACAAACCACCCCCGATAATCAACCCGATGACTTCCTCTGTCCCCGCCGCATCGCCTTTTGGCCTGTCTCCCGCCGCACAAGGCCGTATCGCAGCAGTGGTGACAATAACCATCTGGACCGCCTTCATTGTGATCGCCCGCGCCACGGCCGACCCCGCGCGTGGCGGCACGCTCCTACCGCTGGACGTGGTCTATGCCCGCCTCTGGGGCGCGGCTTTGGTCTTGTTGCCCTGGGGCTGGTGGATCACGCGCACGGCTCGGCAGCAAGCGGATCCGTTCGCACCCGGGCGCGGCTCTCTCGCTGGCGTTTCGCCCTTGCCCTGGGCTATTACCTGGCGCATCGGTTTGTTTGGCGGCTTGCTCTACGCCACACTGGCCTATAGCGGTTTCGTATTCGCTCCGGCGGCGCATGCCTCGGTGCTCTTGCCCGGCAGCCTGCCCTTGTGGACTACTTTGCTCGCCTTGCTGCTATTGGGTGAACGCATACGCTGGGGCCGGGCGCTGGGCCTAGGTTTGATTGTTTGCGGCGATGCCTTGGTGGGCGGCGCCAGCCTCTTGCATGCGTTTGACGGCAGCGGCGTGTGGCGTGGCGATGTTTTGTTTGTGCTGGCCGCCATGTGCTGGTCCATGTACAGCGTGCTGGTACGCCGCTTTGCGCTGGATGCGGTGCAGGCCACCATTGGGATTACGGCATTCGCGTTTGTGATGTACGTGCCGGCCTATACCCTGGGCTGCCTGCTGGGCTGGTTGCCAGGCCAGGTCTTGCAGGCGCCTTGGCGCGAAATTGTTTTTCAGATGGGTTTTCAGGGTGTCGGTTCGGTGGTGGTATCGGGCATCGGCTTTACCAAAATGATCCAGTACTATGGCCCGGTGCGCTCCACCATGATGACCGCCGTGGTGCCCGGCCTGTCTGCTTTGTGCGCGGCCTTGTTTTTGGGCGAACCCTTGCCTTGGAACGTGCTGGCCGGTTTGGCCTTGGTGAGCGGCGGCATTGTGTTTGGCGTGCGCAAGGTGGCACAGCCCCCGGTGGCGCCCACACCTGATGTAGTCCTTCAAAAGGCTTGAGCTTGTTGAAATCCATGCAGCTTCTGGCCTTTGACACCAGTACCGACGCCTTGAGCGTTGCGGTAATGCGCAGCAGCCCGACGGGCCCGCAGTACTGGCAACACCAGGGCGAGGGCGGCGCTGCCGCATCCGGCAGCCTGATCGCCGCCGCCATGGATTTGCTGCGTGATGCCGATCTGCGCTTGCACGACCTGGACGCGATTTGCTTTGGCAGCGGCCCCGGTTCGTTTACTGGCTTGCGTACCGCCTGCTCGGTCGCCCAGGGCCTGGCTTACGGTGCAGGGGTGCCGGTCTTGCCCGTGTCCTCATTGCTGGCGCTGGCGCAAAGTGCCCGCTCGGCTCATGCGCCGCAGGCTACCGAGGCTTGCGTAAGCGCTTTGCTCGATGCCCGCATGGACGAGGTCTATGCCGCCACCTATGCATGGAGCGGCGATGGGTGGGCGACTTTGCAAGCGCCTTGCCTCTTGGCGCCCGAGCAAGTGGCCGCCTGGGCGCAGTCTGCGCACGCAGCGCATGCCCCAAGCATTGCGCTGCCCGGCGCGGTGCTGAACGCGCCATGGCGCGCATGGGCTGGCAATGTATTTGCCAGCTATGGCGAGCGTCTATTGGCCCCTGCGGGCCTTTTTTGTTGCGAGGCACTGCCGCAGGCCATGGCCTTGTTGCAAGTGGCTCCGGCCTTGATTGCAGCGGGCGCATGCGTAGCGCCGGAGCAGGCTTTGCCTTTGTATGTGCGCGACAAAGTTGCCAAGACCACCGGCGAGCGTGCCCTGGAGAAAGCGCACAAAGCGGGCCTAGCCCAGGCCGAAGCAGTGTCCGAGGCCAGGCCTGTATCTCTTACCGCAGCCCATGCGCAGACACCCGGGACCTAAAGGGGTGGAGCGCGCCGAGGCGCGCATAGCGGCCATGGACTTGCCCAGCCTGGCGCGGGTGATGGAAGTGGAGCAGCGCGCCTATGCCCACCCCTGGTCACGCGCCAACTTTAGCGATGTATTGCACAGCGGCTACCACGCGCGTTTGCTGCTCGGTGGCGATACGCTGCTGGGCTACTTTGTGGTCATGCTCGGCGTAGAGGAGGCGCATCTGCTCAACATCACCGTGGACCCCAACTACCAGCACCAGGGCTGGGGCCGCTTGATGCTGGACGCCGCGCGTTTGTGGGCCCTGAGCGAGGCGGCCCGCATCTTGTGGCTGGAAGTGCGGGTGGGCAATGTGCGTGCTATCAAGGTCTACCAAAGCCATGGCTTTGAAGTGGTCGGGCAGCGCAAGGCGTATTACGCGGCGGGGCGTGGTCAGCGCGAAGACGCGCTGGTGATGCGCTTGCAACTCGGATAATGGCCCTATGCCGCTTTCTTTAGACGCCCGCCAACGCGCCATGCTTTTGGAGATGGGTGTGCGCGTTTGGTTGCCGGGTACCGATTTCGCAGTGGCCGATTCCAGCGCCTTGCCGGGCGCGGCCCCGGCCAAATCGCCAAGCCCCCAAGGCGTTTTGCACACCACCCCCAAGGCCCAAGCGCCGCAGGCCGGTGTGCCAGCACACAGGCCTGTAGCCGCGAGCCCAGTTGCGCCTGCGGTTGCTCAGGGGCGCAAGGCCGGACTCGACAGCCGCAGCGGCGGCACCGCTAGCAGCGCGCCCGCAGTGCCGCGTGGCGATGGCGCCAACGACCTGAGCCAAATCGCCACCTTGGACTGGGACGCGCTGGCGCGCACCGCCGCCGATTGCCAGGCCTGCGGTTTGTGCGCCGGGCGCAGCCGCAGCATGCTCAGCGCCCAGGCCGGGCGGCGCGCGCGCTGGATGGTGGTGGGCGACCCGCCGGGTGAAGACGAAGACGCCGCAGGCCAGCCCTTTGCCGGCGAAGCAGGGCTGTTGCTGGCCAATATGCTCAAAGCCGTGGGCGCCACGCGCGGCGAGCTTGCACCCGGCTTGGAAGCCGCCTACGTCACCACGGTGAGCAAATGCCGCCCGCCCCAGGGCCGTGTGCCACAGGCGGCCGAACTAGCCCAATGCGCCGCCTATTTGCAACGTGAAATTGCCCTGGTGCAACCGGCGGTGATTTTGGCCATGGGCCGCTTTGCCAACCAGGTATTGCTGCAAGACTATCCGCAAGAGGTAGCCCTACCGCTAGGCCGCCAGCGTGGCCAGGTCTATCGCTACCAGGGTGTGCCGGTGTTGGTGACCTATACCCCGCAGGCCTTGCTGCGCCAACCGGCAGACAAGGCCAAAGCCTGGGCCGATTTGTGTTTGGCTATGGACTTGTTGCAGACGCCCACTTGAAACTCGTGCAAGGGCTCTGCAGGGCCCATGAAAGCCTCATTGCTATCGCGCGCCTAGGTGATCGTGGCCGAGGCGGTGCTGGCGAACGGCGCAGTGCCTAGCCGACAAGATTTGGAGGCATGCGCACTATCCATTGTGCTACGGCGAGAGGTGCGGCATTTTAGGTCCGGGGTTCTTGACGGGGTGAGGGGGTGCTGTGGGTAGCTGCGCCTATCTGAGGAGTGGCTGTTAGTTGGCTGCTGTTGGTTGAACTATCAATCACCAATGTTTTGGTCGGGATCCATCACCTCTTACAAATATATTGACATAGACCTTATGAACGGCTAGTCTGCCCGGAGAGGTTAAATAAGATAATTTGC
>CANKNK010000153.1 GCA_947483455.1 Comamonadaceae bacterium
CAACGCTGGAGGTACGCAAGTGGTGCGCTACGGCAACACGCGCGAACTTTGCTTGGGTCTGGAAGTGGTAACAGCGCAAGGCGAAGTCTGGAGTGGCCTGACCGGCTTGCGCAAGGACAACACCGGGTATGACTTGCGGCATTTGTTTATCGGCTCGGAAGGTACGCTGGGCGTGATTACCGCCGCCACCATGAAGTTGTACCCGCTGCCCAAATCGCAACTCACAGCGTTTGCCGCCGTTGCCTCGTTGGAGGCGGCGGTGCAATTGCTGGGCTTGGCACACCAGTATTTGAGCGCGGGGCTGACAGGCTTTGAGGTCATGGGCCAGTTTGCCCTGAAGTTGGTGGTCAAACATTTCCCGCAGCAGCGCGTGCCTTTTTATGAGAGCAGCCCCTACTGCGTGGTGCTGGAAAACTCGGACAACGAGTCCGAGGAACACGCGCGCAGCCAGTTTGAAAGCTTGTTGCAAGCGGCTATGGAGGCCGGTTGCGTCAGCGATGCCGTCGTGGCCGAAAGCATGGCCCAGGCACGTGCGCTGTGGCATATCCGCGAGAGTATTCCGCTGGCCCAAGCGCAAGAGGGTCTCAATATCAAACACGATATCTCGATTGCGGTATCGCGCATCCCCGAGTTTGTGGCCCAGGCCGATGCGGCGCTGGAGCAGGCCTTTCCCGGTATAAGGCTGGTGAACTATGGCCACCTGGGCGACGGCAATTTGCACTACAACGTACAAGCACCGCAAGGCCAGGACGCCGAGAAGTTTTTGCGCGAACAGGAAGGGCCAGTCAATGGCGTGGTGTATGCGCTGGTGGATGCGTTTAACGGCTCCATCTCCGCAGAGCATGGCATCGGCAGCCTGAAACGCGACAAGCTAGAAAAGCACAAATCTCCGGTGGCCATGGGCCTGATGCGTTCTATCAAGACGGCACTGGACCCGCACAACACCTTCAATCCGGGGCGGATGTTGGCGCGCAGCTAGCGCTGGCTCGGCGAATGCCCCGCCTACAATTTGCGATTCCAGTGGGGTACACCAGTAGCCCATATGTTTCACTTCAGACGCAGCTATGACCAGTCCTACCGAGCGCCCCATCCGCCAACAATATGAAGACTTGCTGCGCCATGCCTATACCCAAGGCGTGCACAAGCAGGACCGCACCGGCACCGGTACCACCAGCGTGTTTGGCTACCAGATGCGATTTAACCTGCAAGAAGGTTTTCCGCTGGTCACCACCAAAAAAGTGCATGTGCGCTCCATCATCCAGGAATTGCTGTGGTTCCTGACGGGATCGAGCAACAATAATTGGCTTAAAGAGCGTGGCGTCAGCATCTGGGACGAATGGGCCAAGCCCGATGGCGATCTGGGCCCGGTCTATGGCGTGCAGTGGCGCAGTTGGCCGACACCGGACGGACGGCACATCGACCAGATCAGCGACTTGATGGCGACCTTAAAAAGCAACCCAGACTCGCGTCGCATGATTGTCAGCGCCTGGAACGTGGCCGATTTGTCCAAAATGGCGCTGATGCCCTGCCATGCGTTTTTTCAGTTTTATGTGGCCCCCGCCCAGATCCCGGATGGCAAGCCACGCCTGAGCTGCCAGCTCTACCAACGCAGCGCGGATATTTTTTTGGGCGTGCCTTTCAATATCGCCAGCTACGCGCTCTTGACGCACATGATCGCCCAGCAATGCGATATGGAGGTGGGCGATTTCATTTGGACCGGAGGCGACTGCCATATTTATAGCAACCACCACACCCAAGTGGAACTGCAACTCAGCCGCGCGCCAATGGCCTACCCTCAGCTGCGTATCAAGCGGCGCCCCGCCAGTATTTTTGACTATGCCTTTGAAGACTTTGAGGTGCTGGACTACACCCCCCATCCAGCCATTGCTGCGCCTGTAGCGGTCTAAGCACTGGCTATGGAAACACGCCTGCATTTGATTTACGCAAGCGCCGCCCATGGAGTGATTGGCGCTAACAACACCCTGCCTTGGCACCTACCGGAAGACCTGGCGCACTTCAAACGCCATACCTTGGGATGCCCCGTGATCATGGGCCGTAAAACCTGGGACTCGCTACCCCAAAAATTTCGACCGCTGCCGGGCCGCTTGAACCTGGTCGTCACGCGCCAAACCCATTGGCAAGCGCAGGGAGCGCAAGCTGCGGCCTCTTTGCACGATGCCTTGGCATATTGCGGCGATGCGCCCGACGCCTGGGTAATAGGCGGCGCGCAAATCTACGCCCAGGCCCTGCCCCTGGCGCACAGCGTGGTCGTGACCGAAATAGACCTGCAAGTGCAAGGCGATGCCTTTGCACCAGAGCTGGGCAGTGCCTGGCGCGAGGCTAGCCGCGAAAGCCATGTTTCAGCCCAAGGACTGGCCTATAGTTTTGTGAATTACCAGCGCGCCACACCGCTTTAAACCATGCAATTTGCCACTTGGAATGTCAACTCCTTAGCCGTACGCCTGCCCCAGGTGCTGGACTGGCTGAGCGCCAACCCGGTCGATGTACTGGCCCTGCAAGAGACCAAACTCACCGACGATAAATTCCCGCATGAGGCCTTTGCGCAAGCGGGTTACCAGGCGCAATGGTTTGGGCAAAAAACCTATAACGGCGTGGCCTTGCTGACCAAAACCGAGGCCACCGATGTGGTGAAAAACATCCCCGGTTTTGAAGACGAGCTGGCGCGCGTCATCACCGGCACGGTGCAGGGCGTGCGCGTCATTGGCGCGTATTTTCCCAACGGGCAGGCGCCCGGTAGCGACAAGTTTGAATACAAAATGGAATGGCTCAAGGCGCTGCGCACCTGGGTCAAGGCGGAAATGGCAGCGCATCCACAATTGCTGCTGATGGGCGACTACAACATCACGTTTGACGATGCCGATGTCTGGGATGCTGAAGGCATGCGCGAACAAATCCACTGCACCGAGGAAGAGCGTTACCACCTGCGGGCGCTGGTGGCCATGGGCTTGCACGACAGCCTGCGCCTGTTCCCACAGCCGCCCAAAAGCTATAGCTGGTGGGATTACCGCGATATGGCTTTTAGGCGCAACCGGGGGCTGCGCATTGACCATATTTTGATCAGTCAGCCACTGCGCGAACGGGCCAGCGCTTGCGTCATTGACAAAACGCCGCGCAAGAACGAAAGGCCTAGCGACCACACGCCGGTGGTGCTGACGCTAGATGGCGCGGCCGCGCAATAAACAAGCCGCGTCACCTCCATCAGCGAGAGCGACGCGGCAGCCACTTGGGTGCCGAAGCGATTACGGACCAGCAAGTGAGTGCTTGCATCGCGGCAAAGGCCGCCAATTTATTCTTCCGGCGACAGCGCGAGTTTTTTGTCCAGGCCCAGTTCCTGGATTTTGCGGGTAATCGTATTGCGGCCAATGCCCAGCTTGGTGGCCGCTTCGATGCGACGGCCACGGGTGTTCGTGAGCGCGGCCTGAATCATGCGCGCCTCAAAGCGGCGAGTCAGCGTGTCCCAGACCTCGACGTGACCGGTGCGCAGCAATGTCAGCGCTTCGTCTTCAAGTTCGACTTCCCATCCGGTCAGCGGCGATGGCGCAGCGGGCGCGCGACCCAGCGAGTCGGAGTTCGGCCAGGCCAAAGGTGCCGCTTCCGCCACACCACTTTCACCGGGCATTGCGGCCGATGGGCTTATTGGCTCCGCATAGCCGTTGGCACGCACCACAGCGGTGCCATCGGGCGCAGTATCGGAAGTGGCTTGCGACGCGCTCTGGTGCCTATACACACCAAATTCGGGCGGCAGGTCTTTGGGCTCAATCACTTGGGCTGGTGCCATGACGGTCAGCCAGTGGCACATATTTTCCAATTGGCGCACGTTGCCGGGGAAGGCAAAGTTTTCGATGGCCGCCAGCGCGCTATCGGCAATGCGTTTAGGCTCCACACCTAGCTGCTTGGCGCTGTGCTGCAAAAAATGGCGGGTGAGCATGGGAATGTCCGCGCGGCGCTCGCGCAGCGCAGGTAAGCGCAAGCGGATGACATTGAGGCGGTGAAACAAGTCTTCGCGAAACGCGCCCTGCTGCACGCGCAGCTCCAGGTCTTGGTGCGTCGCAGCGATCACCCGCACATTGGCTTTGATAGCGCTGTGGCCACCCACCCGATAAAAATGTCCGTCGCTGAGCACGCGCAGCAAGCGGGTTTGCAGCTCGAAGGGCATGTCGCCGATTTCGTCCAAAAACAAGGTGCCTTCGTCGGCCTGCTCAAAGCGCCCGCGCCGCTGCGCTTGTGCGCCGGTAAAGGCGCCGCGCTCGTGGCCAAAGAGTTCGCTCTCGAGCAGCTCTTTAGGAATCGCCGCGGTGTTGATCGCCACAAAAGGGCCACTGGCACGAGGCGAATGCTTGTGCAAGGCACGGGCCACCAGCTCTTTGCCCGAGCCCGATTCGCCGGTAATCATGACGGTGACATTGCTTTGGCTTAAGCGACCTATCGCGCGAAACACATCCTGCATGGCCGGTGCCTGGCCCAACATTTCGGGTGTGTCGGCCATGCGCTCTTCGGCAAACTCTTCGCGCTGACTTTCTTGCACCGCCCGGCGTATGAGTTCGACGGCTTTGGGCAAATCAAAGGGCTTGGGCAGGTATTCAAATGCGCCGCCTTGAAATGCGCTAACAGCGCTGTCCAGGTCGGAAAACGCGGTCATGATGATGACCGGGAGTCCCGGGTGTTTGGCCTTGACTTTGTCCAGCAAATCCAGGCCAGAGCCCCCTGGCATGCGGATGTCGCTGACCAAAATTTGTGGCACTTCGTCGTCGCTGGCCAGTGCGGCCAGCACATCGCGTGCATTCGAAAAACTACGGGTGGGTAGTTGCTCGCGCAACAAAGCTTTTTCCAGCACAAAGCGTATGGACTGGTCATCATCTACGATCCAAATCGGCTTCATCGGCGTGCTTTCTTTTTTGTTTCCAACTACGGTAACGGGATCAATATTTTGAAATCCGTGCGGCCTGGCTGACTATCGACCTCGATCTGGCCATGGTGCTGCTGTACAAAGGTTTGCGCCAATGTCAGCCCCAGGCCGGAACCACCTTCTCTGCCCGACACCAGCGGATAGAAAATGCGGTCCTTGATCGAATCTGGCACGCCAGGTCCGTTATCGATGACATGCAATTCC
>CANKNK010000154.1 GCA_947483455.1 Comamonadaceae bacterium
AACGCGCCGGTGCTCAGTCTGTACCAAACCAAGCACGGGGTACGTGGCGATCCGCGCACCCCGACCTGCCAGTCCTGCCATGGCGCTAGTGCCGACCATTTGAAGGGCGACACCAGCGGCAAGGGCCGTGTCGCGCCCGACCATGTGTTCAAAAAAGGGGTGTATGCGGCATCCGGCGACAAGGACCGGGCAGAGCAATGCCTGAGTTGCCACAAAGGTGGCAAGCGCAACAACTGGGATGGTGGTCAACACCAAAACAGCGGTGTGGCTTGCAATGACTGCCATGTGGTGCACCGCCCTAAAGACAAACTACAAGACAAAAAGACACAGGCCGAGGTGTGCTACAGCTGCCATAAAGACCAGCGCGCCGACAGCAAAAAGCTCTCGCACCACCCCATTGCTGAAGGCAAAGTGGCTTGTTCCGACTGCCATAACCCGCATGGCTCTACCGGACCTAAATTGCTCAAGAAAAACACGGTCACCGAGACCTGCTACCAGTGCCATGCGGAAAAGCGCGGCCCCTTTCTGTTCGAGCACCAACCGGTGACCGAAGACTGCGCCAATTGCCACACCCCGCACGGCTCCAATATCGCGCCCTTGCTGAAATCGCGTGCCCCCTTCCTGTGCCAGGAATGCCATGACGGTACCCATGCCAGTGGCACCCCGGCCGGCCCCAATGCGGCGGGTCGTCAGGGAGGACTCTCCACCGTCGGCCCCTCCGGTGCCACGATTTACCCCAGCAAAAACCTGGTGGGCAATGCCTGCATGAACTGCCACCGGCAGGTGCACGGTAGCAACAGCCCAGCGGGTGGTTACTTCCAACGCTAATTCAAGGGGACCCCTGATGAAATCGCATAAAGAAATGTTCACCCTCAGTGCCATGGCTGCAGCCGTGCTGGCCACTTGCGTGGCACCCACCTTAGCCTGGGGGCAAGACCTAAGCGCCGAGGCACTCACCCATCCCACAAACCAGGTCGAGGTCGGCGTGCGCGGCGCATCGCAGACCTCGGCGAAGTTTGGTGAATACAACGGAATCAATTCCTCGTCCCCCAGCCTGGTGGGCAATATGAATATCCGGGGTGGCGACGCTTACGGTGCAGGCGTAGGGACGCAGCGTTGGGAAATCAAAGCCAGCGAACTAGGGAGTAGCTCCGGCGAGATCGGGGCGAGCTTCAGCGAACAAGGGGCCTGGAGTGTGGGTCTGAACTACGACGAGTTGCGTCATCGCTTCTCTGACAGTTACCAAACACCTTACACCGGCGCCGCCGGGTCCAATACCTTTACCCTTCCCGGTTTTGGTTTGGCCAGCAATACCACCTCGCTGTTGCCAGCGCAGTTGGAGGCTTACCACCAGGTCGATATAGACAGCACGCGCAAAAATGCATCGCTGACTGCGGGGGTGGAAATCAATTCTCGCCTGGGCCTGAAGTTTGACTACAACCACTTGGAGCAAACCGGCGCAAAACTCATGGCTTTCGGATCAGCAGCGTTCGCCACATCGGGCACAGCACCGCTTGGCGAGGCGGTATCCATCTTGCCAAACCCCACCCAATACCAGACCGACACCTTCAATCTGGCGATGCACTGGACCGGCGAGAACGCCAACCTGAGCGCCACCTACTTCGGCTCATTTTTCCGCGATGGATTTGACCGGGTGAACTTCACGACCTTTGCTACCGCTGCCAATAGCCAGATCATGGGTACTGCGCCGAGCAATGACTTTCATCAACTCAGTTTGAGCGGTGGCTACAAGCTCTCGCCCACTACCAAGCTGACCGGTTCCTTGTCGACCGCACGCAACACACAAAACGATCCCTTTGTTGTGGACACATTTATGTACGTGAATACGGGAACGGCGGCCGGCAATGCCAAGACCTCGCTCGGCGGCTTAGTGCTTACGCAACACGCCGATCTGAAGATGACCGACCAAACCAGCCGTGACATGACGCTGTCGGCGGGCTACAAATATGACCTGCGGGACAACCAAACCGCCTCGGCCATCTACAACTTCCAGGCCATTGGTGCTAATAATATTGCCTATTACCCCAATACCCCACTGAGCTTTAAAAAGCACCAGGCGGAACTGGCCGGCGACTACCGCATTGACAAGACCCAGCGCGTGCGTCTGGCCTACAACCGCGAAGACCTGTCGCGCTGGTGCAACGATTACGCCACGGGTGGCAGCAGCTACCAGGTGGGCACCAATTGCGTGGTCGCAACTTCGAGCAAGGATGACAAGCTCAGCGCCACCTACAAGGTGGCCGCCAGGGAGGACATCCAAACCAGTCTGGCTTACAGCTATGGCAAGCTCCAGACGCTATCCGATCCCAATGCGATCGTTGCCATGGTGGGCCTGCGCGGTGGTGATTCGGGTACGACCCTAGGCGCTATCAAAGGGCTCAACGGCGGTGACTACCAAGGCTTCTATCCGTTTTTCGATGCCAGCCGAATCCAGAAAATGGCAAAAATCGGAGTCAACCTTCAGCCAAGCGACAAAGTGAGTGTCGATCTCGGCGCCCGGTATACCGATGACAAATACGATTCCACTTACGGGGTCCAGGCCGGCAATAGCTGGGCGCTGCATATCGACAGTGCTTATGCCTACGCGGAAAATGGTGCCATCACGGCGTATCTATCACGCCAATTCCAGCAGCGTGACCTTACGGATGCGCAGCGTTCACTGGCGCAGGGAGCAGGCCTAGCGACAGCGACTGCGATAGCGATTCCGGCGGGTGCGACATGGACCAATGTACTGAAAACCAATGACTACGCAGTAGGCCTGAATCTGCGCCAAGGCGGGCTGATGGCAGGTAAGTTGGAATTGCTAGGCGACCTGAGTTACTCCCTGGGAAGCTCGAACTACGCAACGGCGCTTAACTACAGTACCGCGACCAGCGGCGGTGTGGTCTGCAGCGATCCCCGTATTTATTCCTGCGGCGCTTTGCCGGATATCCGCGCAGAGTTGTTGGCTTTGAAATTGAGCGCGGCCTACCGTTTAGACAAGAGCAGCCAGATGGCGCTGGGCTATGTGTACCAAAAGCTTGGTAGCAGCGACTATTTCTACAACGGCCTGGCCTACGGGCAAACGCCCAACACCATGCTCGCCACCAATCAAACCGCGCCTAACTACGAGGTGCAGTTGCTGGGCCTGAGCTACCTCTACAACTTCTAGCACCCGCGCAAGCTCGACACCCAAGCGCAGGCTTGCGGTGTCCCCGCGTTTTTCAAACAGGAGAGACTCCATGGAACCTACAAGCGGCACTTTTGCGCGTTGGTGGAAGACAATGAATCGGCCCAGTACCCGCTACTCGCTACTGGCCATATCGTTCGTGGGCTTCGTCGCCGGCATCATCTTCTGGGGCGGCTTTAACACTGCCATGGAGGCCACCAATACCCTGGAGTTTTGCACCACTTGCCACGAAATGCGGGATACGGTGTACCAGGAGTACAAGGAAACCATCCACTTTTCCAACCGCACCGGGGTGCGGGCGGTGTGCTCGGATTGCCATGTGCCCAAGGACTGGACGCATAAAATCATCCGCAAAGCCCAGGCCAGCGGCGAGGTATGGGGTAAGCTTACCGGTACCATCGATACCAAGGAAAAATTCGAGGCCAAGCGCATGGAGTTGGCCACCCACGAGTGGGACCGCATGAAAGGCAATGGCTCCCGAGAATGCCGCAATTGCCACAGTTTTGAGTCCATGAGCCCCGATTTGCAAAAACAAACACCCTATAAAAAGCATATGAAGGCCAAAGAAGAGGGTAAAACCTGTATCGACTGCCACAAGGGAATCGCCCACCACCTGCCCAAGGAATACGTGGATCCTGATGAATAAATTACGCGTGCATGCTTTCTGTCGCTGAGCTTTCTTGTGTTCGCGCAGACCACACCCTGTTTAGCGGTGTGGGTTTTGACTTGGCGCCTGGCGAGTGTCTGCACCTGGAGGGCGGCAATGGCGTGGGCAAGACGAGTTTGCTGCGCATCTTGGCCGGCTTCTCGCCAGCAGCCCAGGGCCAGGTGCGTTGGCAGGGTGAGCTGCTGGGCAGCAGCGCGTGCCGCCTGAGCCAAGATTTGCTCTACCTGGGCCACCAGCTGGCCCTCAAAGAAGAACTCAATGCCCTAGAAAACCTGCAAGCGGGCGCCGCCATTGCCGGCATGCCGGTCAGCCGGGACGCCGCCTTAGCGGCCTTGCAAGGCCTGGGGCTGGGCAGTCGTGCGGCACTGCCCGTGCGGGTGCTGTCGCAGGGGCAAAAGCGTCGCGTGGCGCTTGCCCGCCTGGTCGTGCAGACGCAGCCGCTGTGGTTGTTGGACGAGCCCTTTGTGGCGCTGGATGGTCCGGCACAGCAATGGGTCGCAAGCTTGATGGCGGCACACCTGGCGCGTGGCGGCATAGTCTTGTTTACCAGCCACCAGCCGGTGGACATCGGAGGGCGGAGCCGTAGCTACCGCTTGGGCGCATGAGCGCATTTGTGGCCGTCCTAAAGCGCGATCTGCGCCTGGCACTGCGGCGCAAAAGCGAAGTACTGACGGCGGTATTCTTTTTTGTGGTGGTGGCCACCTTATTTCCGCTGGCCATTGGGCCCGAGCCGGACACGCTGCGCAAAATCGCACCAGGCATATTGTGGGTAGGGGCAATGCTGGCCAGTTTATTGTCGCTGGGTAGATTGTTCGCGCCTGATTACCAAGACGGTTCGTTAGAGCAAATGGCTTTGTCGCAAGCGCCACTGCCGGTGTTAGTGGCAGCGAAGGTGACGGCGCATTGGCTGCTCTCTGGCCTGCCGCTAAGCCTGCTCTCGCCGCTGCTAGCGCTGCAGTTTGGCCTTGATGCGCCGGCCATGGGGGTTTTGTGGATATCCCTTTTGGTGGGTACGCCTTTGCTCTCGTTTATCGGTGCGGTGGGAGCGGCTTTGACCCTGGGGGTGCGCGGTGGCGAGGTCTTGTTATCCCTGCTGGTGCTGCCTCTGTATATTCCGGCACTGGTGTTTGGCTCAGGTGCAGTACAGGCCCAGCTCAGCGGACTGGAGTATGGTGCGCACATGTCGATTTTGATGGCCATGCTGCTGCTGGCCGGTTTTTTCGGGCCTTGGGCCTGTGCCCTGGCTTTGCGCATTGCGCTTGAGTAAAT
>CANKNK010000155.1 GCA_947483455.1 Comamonadaceae bacterium
GCCGTCATTGCTAGGGAAAAATACTTGGCCTTGGCGCTTTTTCTTAAGTTGTAAAAATGACCGGTAACTGTCCCGTGCGGCTGCGACTCATGGAGGTAAAAAATCATATTTGAAATCCTCTCCACCAAGTACCAGCAGTGGCGCTGCATGCACGGTATCGCCAAAGACGCCTTTGCCCTGGGTTCGATAAGGGCTAGCTTCCTGGCTGGTAGTGCGCAGCGAATACTGGACCAAGTCCTGTGCCTGCGCGACAGCAGCCTGCACCGCCCCAGCGGTCAAGGTCCAAAAAATGAGCAGGTAGCCAAGCCCTTGCTGCATCGCCATAGCAATCCCCCTAAAAGCGAATCATGGATTGAACCCAGGCGTCTGTACCCGATGTGATGGCACCGTCACTAGCTTCTTGGTAGTCTTGAGAAAAGCCACGGGCTGTGATCTGAAAACCTTGGAGGTTCTGCGTATCAATGGGTACCAGGCGCATTTCTTCAATCATGCAAACCGGTGCTGTGGCGGGAATGGCGCCAAAAGCATCTTGCAATTGCGCTGCGGGTACGGTATTGGTTTGTCTTGGAGCCGCCGTCCAGTTGCCTAGCGTAGACCAGGCCTTGGGCATGGTGCCGCTGCTAGCGCCCAGGGGAAGCGGCAGAATAATCAAAGGGATGTCCTTGGCCATGACGCCGTCTTCGCAATAGCGCAAGGCTAGCTCGGCCCATTCCTGCGCATTGGCGTTCATGCGTAAATTGTTTGCAACTTGCTCTCCCGATAGAGCGGCCTTGGCCGCCCAGCCAGCGGCACCTGACAGCACAACCAGCATGACCAAAACTAGCAGCAGGACAATGCCCTGCGCGCGCTGCGCGTGCCGATTCTGAAGAACGAAGCGACGCAGAATTTTCATCGTGCAATCCCTATGCGATTGCGCAAACCCACAGTAGTGCTGAACGTGCGGTGCAAGAACTTGTCCAATGGCCTCGTGAGCACACCGTCACAGTTGATGTAGTCCACCGCTTTGCCCTGGTCTTCGCTAGCACCCACCATTTGGAGGCATATGCGGACCGCTACCACCCGGCTCCAGTTTTGGTCGGCATTGCCGCCCAATGCATTGACCTCTGTGGCGGTGGCATAGCGCACCACTTGGGTACCCACACTGTCGCTGGCCACGCCGTACCGCAAGCGCATAAATTCCACGCCACTGACCAGGGGCTGCGCCGTAAAGGCCGCATTGCCGTTGCCTGCACAGCTTAGTTCCTTGTTGGCACTGACAAAAAAACGCGATTCGACCAGCGTAAATTGCACACTGCTATTCACCGCGGAAAAGCTGTTGTTGGAGACGCCCTGGCCGAGGCAGTCGGAGGCGCTTTTTCCGCCGGCCGCTTCGGTATTGAAACTATCGCCTTCATAACGTACGGCAATATCGTCCGGCTCGGTGTTTGCATTGGTGCAAATTAGCGCCTCCCAAGCCGCGTTGGTGCTGCGAAAACCGCCATCACAGCCCCTTAAACCGGCGCCTGCCAGATTACTGTCCGCCACGGGTATGAGCTGTCCGTCGACGGTGACGCTATGGGGCGCAGCCATCAATATCGGTTGGCTGTAACCGGCCATGCGGATATGTCGCGCCAGCGTCTCGTGCGCTATAGACGCGTCCTCCGCCATGCGGCTGACGGTATAACTTTGGCGGCCCGCCAAGCTGGTGCCCGCGTAGAGGGATAGCATGGCTCCCAGCAGCACCAGGCCTATGGCCATGGCGAGGACTAGTTCCAATAGGCTAAAGCCACGGTATTGGACAGACTCGCGTGCCCCTGTTCTCATAGCGCAGCCCTCAGATACAGACACCGCGGCTGGTCGCCGCTAGCGGCGACGGCAGAGGCCCGGCAGGAGCTCGTACCCAATGCCATGGACGCCGCGCTGCTTGGCTCCATCCACATAATCCAAATATCCGCCCGCTTGCCATTGCGCAGTACATTGAAATCCCCGCCTGGAAGCGACATGCGCAGGGTGTTTGCCACGTGCGCCTTGTCGATGTTTGCAATTTCGCTGCTGGTGCATTTGGCCCAGACAGCGCATACCGGTACCGCAACCGCTGCACGGTGGGAGGAATAGGCCTCAGAATTGCTATAGGCATCGGCCATAAATCCATCGGTATTGGCGCGCATAGACTCGGCCAATTGGGTGGCTATTTGAAGGGCCACCATGCGGTACAGCGATGTTTTGTTGTACTGCATCGTCGCCGCCATCAACAGCGCACTGCCGCTAATTCCAAACGACATGACCAGCATAGCAATCAGCACCTCGAGCAGCGTGGCCCCACATTGGTGCCTATGCGCAGCCCGTGATTGATTTTTTGTGCGGTTTGGGCCTTGCATGCTTATCGGCATCTCCGCCCCTCAAGAACAGCCTGTCAGGCTCGCTGAGATGCGCGCCCGTCCCTGCAGGGAAATGCAGACGCGTTTTCTTTGACTCTCGCTCATACTCTTGGAATCAAAGGTAAACGAACTCGCTCCGCCGGCAAGCAAAAGGCCGGTGTTGCGATACACCAATTTGTTCGGCGTTGCGCCGCTTATTTTCTCGATGCCACCACTATTGCTGATAGCTCCTTGCACGCGCAATAAGGCATCACTCTTCGCGTCAAAGCTGTAGCTGGGATCGCCATCCCGATTGACAAAAACAATCCATCCCTGGTTCCAGCGCTCCGCGTCATCTTTGGAGCAACTGGGACTGGCGCTTTCGCTGCTGGTGCTAGGGCACACCACTACTGGCGCTCGATGACGAATGGCTTCGGAGCGCGCGTAACGCAGGGTGCTAAAAAAAGCGTTCAGATGGCCACGCACGGCTTCGGTCTCACTCATACTTCGCAGCGAGGGAATCCCGATAGCCAGCAAAATGGCCAGAATGGCGACGGCCACTAACAGCTCTAACAGCGTCATGCCGGACAGGCGGTGGAGGGTTCGCATGCGTGCCTATAGCTTCGCCGCATCAAGCACAGTGCGCAGGCTTACGCAGAGAGCATTTTTTGGGCAGGGGGTTTAATCCCTTTTATTATGCAAAAAATAAAAAATATTTCAATAAAAAATAGGAATGGGGCAACACAAATTGCCCCATTTTTTGCGATTTCCTGATAGCAAGGGTGCAGGCGCGCAATGCGTCCTGGCGATAGCCTCAATCAAACAATTGGGCGAACTGCTGCGGCGGGTATAGGCGGTTGGCGACGAAACGTACCCAGCCGCTGGTGTCCAGCCGTGCCTCAGGCTGGGCTGCTTGTGCGGGCGCACGGGCTACGGAAGGGTATTGCACCCATTTGCCGCTGTCCGCGCCCACCTCCGTTGGGGCTGTGGTGGCCCGGCCCAGCGAGGGGTATTGCACCCAGGCACGGGTCTCGCTTCGATTGGCCGTGTCGCCGCTCCAGTTGCGCGTGAAAGCGGTACCCAGGTAATGCACCCAGCCGCTGCGCTCCGGGGTGCTGCCGTCAAAGTTGGCCGGGGATTTGACCGGGCCGCCGGCATAGCGCACCCAGTTTTCACGTTTTTCAGTCGCACGCGGTGTGGCGGCGGCCTTGGTGGGCGGGGGTTCTGTGGCCCGGGCGGGGGCTAGTTCCGCAGGGTTGCGTGCCAGTACCAGTTGCAGCAACTGGTTGTGGTTCGGTACTTTGAGGGTAGCCGTGCTGTGCGTACGCTGCGGTTTGCTGCTGCCAAAGGCCTGCGGGTTGAGCAGCACAAAGGCCTGGCTCAGCACCTGTGCGCTCAAGGGGCTCTCGGGCATGGTCTTGGCCACGATGCGTTCTAGGCTTTCGCCCAGTGCCGGGGTGTAGCTGTGGCTGGACTTGAGGCCGCTTAGGTCCATCGCGGCAACGGGGGAAGCCGCAAGTGGCAGGGCGTTGGACGCTGCTGCTGCATGGGCCCCTGCCAGCCCAATCGCGAGGGCGAGCGCGCTGCCACACCAGCGGAGCAGGTAAGGGCGGGGCAGGTGGCGCTGGGTCGGTGGCATTGAAGTTCTCCGGGTAAGGCTGAGATGCATACTGTCGAAACGGTGACGATGGCAGCGTTTTGGCAGCTGCTTAGGGGTCTTATCCTGTACGCAGCAATTGCCATGCCATGCGGTTTTTGGCCTCAGACGCACCAGCCCTGTCGGTTTAACCCCTATAGCCAGCGCGTCCCAAGTGTGCAAAATGTCAAAAAAGTACGTCCCACTGTCTCACTAGCGCCCTTAACCGTTGGAGAAAACTATGCCCCCTTCCCATGCCCACCGCAGCCTCTTGGGCCGCATCCTGCGCATCAGTACCGTGCTCAGCCTGGCCCTGGCCGCGCCCCTGGCCGCGCTGGCCGATGCGGCTTACCCGGATAAACCGATTAAGTTCGTGGTGCCGTATCCGCCGGGCGGGGGTACGGATGTGGTGGCGCGTATCGTCCAGCAGCGCCTGCAAGCAGCCCTGGGTCAGCCCATCGTGATCGATAACAAAGGCGGTGCCGGTGGCTCGCTGGGCACGGACATCGTGGCCAAGTCCGCGCCTGACGGCTACACCGTGCTATTTACCCTGAGCTCGCACACGATTAACCCGGCGATCTTCCCCAAGCTGCCGTTTGACACGATCAAGGATTTCGAGCCCGTGGGCTTGGTCGCGTCATTACCGCAGTTGCTGGCGGCCAATATGGCGGTGCCCGTGCGCAGCGTGGCCGATGTCGTGGCGCAGGCCAAGGCTGCCCCCGACAAGTTTTCATTCGCTTCGGTGGGCAATGGCTCCCCGGGCCACCTGGCGGGTGAATTAATGGTGCTGCGCACCGGCGCGCCCATGGCGCATATCCCGTACCGGGGCGGCGGCCCGGCGGTGACCGATGTGATCGGTGGCCAGGTGCCCTTGTTGTGGGTGTCCATCCCCGCAGCTGCTGCACAAGTCAAAGCGGGCAAGCTGCGCGCGCTGGCAGTGTCCACCACCAAACGCAGCCCGGCTTTCCCGGACGTGCCCACCATGCAAGAGGCTGGGGTAGCAGACTTTGAGGTCGACTCTTGGTATGCCATGCTGGTGCCCGCCAAAACACCGCGCCCCATTATTGACAGGCTTAACAAAGCACTCAATACCGTACTCGCCGAGCCTGCTATTCGTGCCCAGTTGCTGGACCAAGGCGCCGATGCC
>CANKNK010000156.1 GCA_947483455.1 Comamonadaceae bacterium
CCCCGCGTTTGTCCCCCGCCGCCGTACCTTATGTGCTGCTAAGCCCCTTTGTTCTGCTGTTCTTGGTGTTCGGTGTTTTTCCGCTGGTGTTTTCTTTTTACCTGGCCTTTCAAAGCTGGGAGCCAACGGCCGGCTTGTCGGCTATGAAATTTGTCGGCCTCGACAATTTCGCCTTCGCCATTACCGACGAATGGTTCTGGAAATCCCTGAAAAACACCGCCTGGTTGGCGCTGGTTTCCGGTGTGCCGCAGCACCTGGTGGCGATACCGCTGGCCTACTTTATCCACACGTCCTTCAAGCGCAGCCGCAATTTCGTGATCGGTGCCTACTTCTTGCCCTATATCACCAGCACCGTGGCCATCGCCATGATGTTCAGCACCTTGTTTTCTACCGACTATGGACTCATCAACCAGGCTTTGCTAGCCCTGCACGAATTACCGGGGCTGGCATGGATCACACCGTCGCAAGGCGTGGACTGGTTGGGTCGGGCAGAAAACGTCAAGCCCGCGATTTCGTTGGTGGTGTTTTGGCGCTACTTGGGCTTTAACACCGTGCTTTACCTGGCAGCCTTGCAAACCATTCCCGCCGATATATACGAAGCGGCCACCATGGACGGAGCAGGGCGCTGGCAGCAGTTTTGGTTTATCACGCTGCCCAGCTTGCAGCCCATGATTTATTTCGGCGTCACGCTCAGCGTGATCGGCGGTTTGCAGTTGTTTGAAGAGCCTTTTATCCTGACGGGTGGGCGCGGCGGCACCGACCAAAGCGGCATGACTACCGCCATGTATATGTACCGCACGGCCTTCGAATTCAATGACTTTGGCGGCGCCAGCGCGCTGTCCTGGCTCTTGTTTGTCTTCGTGGCCCTATTGACCTGGCTGACCAACCGCGCCTTCAAGCCGCGCGGCCCCTCCGCATGAGTAGCGCATCGTCCGCCCCGAGCCAACTGGCGCCGCGCGCCGCCTACGCCATGGTGGCGCTGGGCGCGGTGGTGATGCTGCTGCCTTTTTATTTCATGTTCGTGTTTGCCAGCCATTCGCGCACCGAAATATTCAACCTGCCGCCGCCGCTGTTTTTCGGCAACAGCTTTATGGCCAATTTGGATATCTTGACCACCAAGATTCCCTTCTGGCGCAGCCTGGGCTGGAGTTTGTACGTGGGCCTGGCGTCCACCGCGCTGACGCTGTTGTTTTGCTCTATGGGTGGCTATGCATTTGCGATGTTTGACTTTCGCTTCAAACAGCCCTTGTTCACCCTGGTCATGGGCACCATGCTGCTGCCTTCGTTTCTGGGCATGATTCCCAGCTTCATGATCATGGACGCCTTTGGCTGGATCGACCAGCCGCGCGCGCTCTACATCCCAGGCGCTGCCAGTGCTTTCGGTATTTTCATGATGCGCCAGTTCATCAGCAGCGCCATACCGCGCGAGCTCATCGAAGCGGCGCGCATGGACGGCTGCGGCGAGTTGGGCATTTACTGGCGCATCGTCTTGCCTTTGCTTAAACCGGCTATGGGCACGTTAGGCCTCATCACCTTTATCGCCTCGTGGAACAACTTCATCGGCCCGCTGATCGTCATGCGTTCCCCCGAGATGTACACCTTGCCCTTGGCCTTGCGCAGCATGCAAAGCCCGGTCAATACCGAGTGGGGCGCTGTCATGGCCGGCTCGGCGATCGCCACCTTGCCGCTGTTGGTTTTATTCGCGATTTCCTCGCGCCGTTTGATCGACGGCCTGACCGCAGGCGCGGTGAAATAAGTATTCGTTGGACGCTATCAAAGAACTGTCGAAATCAGAACCATGTCATCCCTTACCGACTTAGAACTCAAAGCTTGTTTCCCGCACGATTTTGTCTGGGGCGTAGCCACCAGTGCCTTCCAGATTGAAGGCGCCACGGGTAGCGATGGGCGCGGCCCGTCAGTTTGGGATACGTTTTGCGCCCAACCCGGCGCTATCGCCGACGGCACCGATGGCAGCCGTGCCTGCGAGCACTACCAGCGCTGGGAGACGGACCTGGACCTGATCGCCAATCTGGGCGTCAACACCTACCGTTTTTCGGTGTCCTGGCCACGCGTGCAGCCCTTGGGAAGTGGCGCCTGGAACCGCCAAGGCCTGGACTTTTACGAGCGCCTGGTCGATGGCATGCTCGCGCGGGGCCTGGCGCCTTACCTCACGCTCAACCACTGGGACTTGCCCCAAGCCTTGCAAGACCAGGGCGGCTGGGCTAACCGCGACACCGTCCACCGTTTTGTCGACTACGCCCTGGGCATGCACCAACGTTTGGGCGACCGCGTGGCCTCGATTGCCACGCACAACGAACCCTGGGTCATGGCCGTCCTGGGGTACGAGACCGGCATCTTCGCGCCCGGTATCAAAGAGCGTGGCATCGCTATGCGCGCGGCCCACCATTTGCTGCTGAGTCATGGCATGGCAGTACGCGCCCTGCGCGACGTGGGCTGCAAAGCGGAACTGGGCATTGTGCTCAATCTCTCGCCCATCCACGCTGCCACCGACAGCCCGCAAGACCTGGCCAAAGCCCGGCTTGACGATGGCCGCCTGGTGCGCTGGTTTATGGACCCGCTGTACAAAGCCAGCTACCCGCAAGACATCCTGGAGCATCTCGGAGACGACGCGCCTCCGATTCAGGAAGGCGATATGGACATCATTGCCACGCCTATGGACTTTATGGGCATCAATTACTACTCGCGCACCGTGGTACGCGCACAAGGCAGTTACGACGTGCGCAGCAGCGGCCTGGAAGTGACCGAAATGGACTGGGAGGTCTATCCCCAGGGACTGACTGAGTTGTTGCTGCGTTTGCACCAAGACTATCCGGTGCCTTCGCTATTGATTACTGAAAACGGCGGCGCCTTCAAAGATCCCCTGGTCAATGGCCAGGTACATGATGCCGACCGCATACGCTATCTGCAAACCCATATCGCGGCGGTACACCATGCCATGGAGCAAGGCGTGCCCATGAAGGGCTATATGGTCTGGAGCCTGATGGACAACTTTGAATGGGCCTCGGGCTATGCCAAACGCTTTGGCATTGTCTATGTGGACTACGACACCCAGCAGCGCACGCTCAAAGACAGCGCCAAGTGGTACCGCGACTTTCTGGCCGGCCAGGCTCAGGTGCAGCGCGCCGCCTGATAGCGCCCACCGCAACAAGGAACACACCCATGGGCACCGTCACGCTGCAAGGCATACGCAAAAGCTACGGCACCACCGAGGTGATACGTGGCATCGACATCGAAGCGCGCGATGGCGAGTTTCTCGTCTTTGTCGGGCCCTCGGGCTGCGGCAAGACCACCACGCTGCGCATGATCGCGGGGCTGGAAAGCATCAGCGCCGGCGAACTGCGCATAGATGGCCTACGTGCCAACGATTTGCGCCCCTCCGACCGGGGCGCGGCCATGGTGTTCCAAAGCTACGCCCTCTACCCCCATATGACCGTCGCCGACAACATGGGCTTTGCGCTAAAGATGGCCGGTGTGCCCAAGGCCCAGCGCGAGCGCCAGGTGCAGCAAGCGGCCGAAACCCTGCGCATGACCGAACTCTTGCAGCGCTACCCCAAAGAGCTGTCAGGCGGCCAGCGCCAGCGCGTAGCCATTGGCCGCGCCATCGTGCGCAAACCCAAAGTATTTTTGTTTGACGAACCTCTGTCCAATCTGGACGCTGCCTTGCGCGTGGACATGCGCGTGGAGTTGGCCCGCCTGCACAAAGAGCTGGGTACCACCATGATTTATGTCACACATGACCAGGTCGAGGCCATGACCTTGGGCAGCCGTATCGCGGTGTTTAACAAAGGGGTGATCGAACAAATCGGTGCGCCCTTAGAGGTGTACCAGCGCCCGGCCAATGTGTTTGTGGCCGGCTTTATGGGCGCGCCCAAAATCAACTTGCTCGCACAGCCCGGCAGCGCGGCCGAGCTGGCCCACCAAGCGCTATGGAAAACCTTGGCCGGTGAACGCCTGGCCGGAGCAAAGCACCTGGGCGTGCGCCCCGAACACCTGCAAGTACACGCAAGCGGCGAGGGCGTGGCCGCCACCGTGGTGCTGGCCGAGCACCTGGGTGACGCGTCCGTGCTCCATATGCGTGTGCAAGGCGTAGCCGAATTACTCAAGGCCAAAGTGGCCGCCAACAGCGGCGCGTTTCAGGCCGGGCAAATGGTGTTTCTGCGCGCCCCGGCGGAGGCGGTGTTGGGCTTTGACGCCGCAGGCAAGGCCTTGTAAACACAGGCCCCTGGCAGCTGGTTTACGCGCGGCGCTCAGGCCGCTTGCACGTACGTCGCTATCGCATGCGCCGCTAGTTCGGTGGCGTAGTGCTGGCCGCACCAGTGCAGATCAAACACAATCACTGCATCGCTGCGGTTACACACCACCACGGCAATAGAGCCGTCGGTATTGATAAAGCCGCAGCACTCCAAGGCTTCGCGCGTCGCGGCGCACAAAATCCGCTTGGCGCCAGGCCGGATAAAGCGCGAAAAATGCCCTAGGTAGTAATACGAGCTTTGGTAGTCCAGAGACCCGGTGTGCGGGTCCGCCAATATCGGCGCACTGCATAAATTGCCCACATGGTTGGGGCCGCCGGTGTCGTCCAGCAACAAGTTCCAGTCGATCCAGCCCACAGTCCAGCGGTTCAGGTCGTTGATGATGGAGCGCGCATAGCGCTCGCCCACTGCCCACTCGCCGGTATGCGGCCCGCCTTCCTGGCAGCCTTCGGTAAATAGCAGGTGCTTATCGGGCCAGGCATCGTGCAGCAATTGCACATGTTCAAAATGGTCTTCCACATACCAATGAAAACCGGTTCCCCAGATGTACTGCGCCGCTTGGGGGTCGCTTAACACCTTGTCCGCGCGCTCCACCATGCGGTCGCGGTTGTGGTCCCAAATCACGATGCGCACATGCCCTAGGCCCGCTGCCGCCAGCGTCGGTCCCAAGTGGTCGCGCACAAAATCGCGCTCCTCTTCGGCGGTGTAAATACAGCTGTCCCAGGTCTGCACTGCCTCGGGCTCGTTTTGCACCGAAACACCCCACACTGGCACGCCTTCGGCTGCATAAGCGCGTATGAACTCCACAAAA
>CANKNK010000157.1 GCA_947483455.1 Comamonadaceae bacterium
CGCAATGCCTGGGGCATGGGATGGTGTGCGGACGCCAGAACCTTGGGCTGGGCGGGAGCCTCGCCGAGTTCGGCCAAAACGCCATCGACGCCGTCGAGCGAGGTACCCGACATCAATCCGATATAGAGGCCGGGCATTGCGCTACGGCCAAGCGCCTTACTGAACGCTGCCGACGTGCACCTGGGCGGCGGCCAGCAATTGCTGACGCGCCAGGTCTGCTACCCGGTCAAACGCCGGGCGCAATCCGGCAGTGACAGGCGCGGCCTCGGCCTGGCGGGCAATGGTCATCGGGTCTTTGTGTGCGCCATTGACACGGAATTCAAAATGCAGATGTGGCCCAGTAGCCCAGCCGGTGGCGCCGACCAAGCCGACGTTGTCACCTTGCTGCACGCGCTGCCCGCTGCGCACGTTGATACGGCTCAGGTGCGCATACACCGTGGTGGTATTGCCGCCGTGTTTCACTATCACCACATTGCCATAGCCCCCTTGCACACCCGCAAAGTCCACCACGCCATCGGCCACCGTGCGCACCGGTGTGCCGGTCACCGCACCATAATCCACGCCCAAATGGGCACGCCAGGTTTGCAAAATAGGATGAAAACGCATGGCGAAACCGCTGGTGATGCGCGAAAACGCGACCGGCGAAGCCAAAAACGCCCGGCGCAAGCTCTCACCGCGCATGTTGTAGTAAGCCCCCTTGAGCGGACTCTTCCCGTTTTGGGCGGCTTGCAGGGATTCGAACCACAAGGCTTGGTAGGACTTGCCGGCATTGACAAACTCGGTGCTCAACACCCGCCCGGCGCGCAAGGGTTCGCCATCGCCTTCCAAGGTTTCATAAACCACCACAAATCGGTCGCCCTTGCGCAAGGCGCGGTGGAAATCAATATCGCCCGAGAAAATCTCGGCCATTTGCACCGCAACGCCATCCGGAATACGCGCATCGTCGGTGGCAGCGAACAAAGAAGTTTGGATGGTGCCGCTCGCCATGCGGGTGCTGGCCGTCAAGGGCAGGGTTTCCAGTGTCGATTTCAATGCACCCCCAGCGCTGCGCACAGTCAAGCGATTGAACGTGCCGTCTTCTTCGGGGCTCCAGCGGGCGGTAAGGGACACCAAGCGGCCGCGCTCATCAAGCTCGGCCTGCACATTGCGACCGGCGCGGCCCAGCAAGTTTTTCTGTGCGTTGCGGTCTGCGCGCAAAAAGGCCGATGCCGCCGGATCGCTGACGCCAAGTCGGCGCAACAGGCTGTCCGCCGTATCGGTGCTGCGGCTGATGTCGCTACGGTACAAGCGCATGGCCTGCGCGGCCAGCAAGTCACGCTGGGGCTCAAGCGACAGGGGCTGCACCGCTTCAACCACGGTGCGCACCGGCATCTCGGATGGCTCGGGCGCCAAAGAGACCAGCGCGTAACTACCCCCGGTTGCGCCAATGAGCAACAAGGCCAGTCCCGATAAAAATCGGGCCGGGTGGCGTCGCACGGTCAACGCTGCCACAAGGGCTGCGCTTCGCACGGTAGTAAGCAAGTCGGACACCAAATTTAGCCTTCCTGGGCAGTACGCATCCCGGCTCTGCGGGCGCACTGGGCAATCAGGGCGGGGGCTAAAATACTTTTTTCGCCCGCGCCCGGACCTTTGAAATAGAGGACGTAGTATATCGGGCCCCGCCCCAGGCCTCCACATTGTCTTTATGCACCCTGCTTCGCCTCCCCCTCCCCCCGTGTCCGAGCGCGTCCAAGAGGCCCTGGCCGTCACCTTGCGGGGCTGTGAAGAGCTGATTCCTCAGGAGGACTGGGTCAAAAAGCTAGTCCGCTCCGAAGCCACCGACACCCCCCTGCGCATCAAACTGGGGCTGGACCCGACGGCGCCAGACATCCACGTCGGCCACACGGTGGTGCTGAACAAAATGCGCCAGTTGCAAGACCTGGGGCACCAGGTGATTTTCTTGATTGGCGACTTCACCACCATGATTGGCGACCCGTCCGGCCGCAACAGCACCCGCCCGCCGCTGACCCGTGAGCAGATCGAGGCCAATGCCCAGACCTATTACAAGCAAGCCTCGCTGGTACTGGACCCGGCCAAAACCGAGATCCGCTACAACAGCGAGTGGAGCGACCCGCTGGGGGCTCGCGGCATGATTCAGCTAGCTAGCCGCTACACCGTGGCGCGCATGATGGAGCGCAACGACTTTCATGACCGCTTCAAAGGCGGCCAGTCCATCAGCGTGCATGAGTTCCTCTACCCACTGATGCAGGGCTATGACAGCGTGGCCCTCCAAAGCGACCTGGAGCTAGGCGGTACCGACCAAAAATTCAACCTGCTGGTAGGGCGGCATTTACAAGCCGAATACGGCCAGGAGCCGCAGTGCATCCTGACCATGCCGCTGCTCGAAGGCCTGGACGGCGTGGACAAAATGTCCAAGAGCAAAAACAACTACATCGGCATTTCCGAGGACGCCAACACCATGTTTGCCAAGGTGCTGAGCATCTCCGACGTGCTGATGTGGCGCTGGTACACGCTTTTGAGTTTCCAAAGCGAGGCGCAAATTGCCGCACTCAAGGCCGAAGTGGACGCCGGGCGCAACCCCAAAGACGCCAAAGTGGCGCTGGCCAAAGAGATCACCGCCCGCTTTCACTCGGCTGTGGCAGCCGACGCCGCTGAGCAAGACTTTATCAACCGCAGCCAGGGCGGCATCCCGGACCAGATTGAAGTGCGGCAACTGGCGTTGCTAGACGGAGCGCCTTGGGGCATCGCCGCGTTGCTCAAAGCTACCGGCCTGGCTGGCTCCAGCGGCGAGGGCAACCGACTGATCGACGGTGGCGGCGTACGCGTGGACAGCAACGTGGTCAGCGACAAAGGCCTCAAACTGGGCGCGGGCAGCTATGTGCTGCAAGTGGGTAAGCGCAAATTTATGCGCGTCACTCTGGCCTGAGCCCGCATGCTTGCGCTGATCCAGCGGGTGCGCCGCGCCAGCGTCAGCATAGATGGCGAAGTCGTGGGCGCCATTGGCACGGGCCTCTTGGTGTTGGTTTGCGCCGAACAAGGCGACACGTCGGCGCAAGCGGACAAGCTGCTTACCAAAATACTCAAGCTGCGTATCTTTAGCGACGTCCAAGGCAAGATGAACCGCTGCGTGCAAGACTTGGACGGTGACGGCCTGCATGGCGGCCTGCTGATCGTGAGCCAGTTCACCCTGGCGGCAGATACCTCGGGCGGAAACCGCCCCAGCTTCACCCAAGCGGCCGCACCTGACTTGGGCCGCGCGCTGTACGACTACTTTGTACAGCAAGCCCGCGTGCAGCACAGCGAGGTGCAAGCCGGCGTATTTGCTGCCGATATGCAGGTGGAACTGGTCAACGATGGTCCGGTGACGATTCCGATGCGGGTGGCATAGGCGGCTACTGGTTTGGTTAGCAAACAGACTTTTTGCGTACGCCCGTCTAGCACAGGCAGGCTCGCGTGAATTCTTTAAAAAATTGTCAAAATATATTTTCTATACCTAAACTTCCTAGCCTTTATCCAATTTTCAGTAAAGACGCACCAATGAACCAAGTCGCTGAGGAATCCGAAACACACCATTGGCATAAGAAATTTGCCATTGCCGCCAACAATCGCGCGTGGGAATTGGCGGAAAAAATGCGCATGGGGGATGAGGACCAAGAAATGCTTGATGCGGCCCATGCCGCCGCTTGGCACTGGCGTGTGGTCGGCACTGAACTCCATCACATGCGCGCAGCGATGTTGCTTGCCCAAGTCCACGCCTTACTCGGCCACGGACCATCCGCATGGCAGCTTGCCCGAGTGGTACACCGGTATTTTTTGAGCCAAAAAACAGCAGACTGGGAGTTGGCATTCAGCCATGCGATTTACGCCCATGCGGCTTGCATCGCAGGACAACATGCCATCTATATCGACGCCTATGCCCAGGCCCAAGCTGCTTTTTTGGCTATTGCAGACGCAGAGGATAAAGCCATAGTGGAAAAAACATTCCGACTCGTACCAGCGCCCTCCATCTAATTCGCATCAGCTGCCGCATCACCATACTTAGGGCCGCGAAATAAGCAGACGATGATTTTTCAATCCCAACTTTCAGCGATACGGATTGCCAAACCCCAGCGAGGCCAAAAGCGCCACCTCATGCGCTTCCATCGCGCGCGCTTGAGCTTTGGACGTTTTGTGGTCCCAGCCCTGGACATTCAGGGCACCGCAGAAAACGCGCCAAGTGCGTTTCCCATCGGCACCAAGGCCGTGCTCATTTGCCAGCGAAGGCCTTGATTCAGCACTATGCCCGAGGCAAGCTATTTTTTTCTTCCAGGAGCCCTACCATGCCAGACCTTGTTGCTGATTTGTCCCTCCAAGCCAGATCGCTACCCCTAGAGGACAGCGTTCGTTTGGCCGAAGAGCTGCTTGCCAGCCTTGATCCGCATGTTTCTGATGTCGAGCTTGCGTGGGGGTTGGAAATTCGCAGCAGGGTCGCTGAAGTTGAGCAAGGGCAGGTCGAGCTCATCCCCGCTCAGGCCGCTTTCGCACAGGTACGCAGCCATCTTCGTGCGTGAAGCCGATTGCATTTCACCCGCAGGCCCTAGCCGAGCTTGAGCAAGAAGCCCTGTATTACAAGCAGCGCAGCCCAGGGCTTAAGCCCTGCTTGAAAGACAAAAGGTGCTTTGCCATCAGCGCGATGACAAGCCCTTGCGGCGCATCGCCTTCCCCGCGTTTTTTAAAACTCCATAAGGACTCTCAAACCCCAGCCGCGCCAGGATCTCGGCCTCGCGCTGTTCCATCACCTGCGCATCTTCATAGCGTTCGTGGTCCCAACCTTGGGCGTGCAAGGCACCGTGGACGATGAGGTGGGCGTAGTGGGCTTGTAGAGTTTTCCCCTGGTCTTTGGCCTCCTTTGCCACCACGGGCGCGCATAGCACCAGATCGGCAAGGACAAGCGGTTCTAGCGCGTAGTCAAAAGTCAAAACATTGGTAGCGTAGTTTTTTTTGCGGTAGTCGCGGTTGAGCGCTTGGCCTTCGGGCGCGTCGACAATACGCACCGTGATTTCCGCTTCACTGGCCAG
>CANKNK010000158.1 GCA_947483455.1 Comamonadaceae bacterium
CGCTAGTGACAGAACCGTGTGCGGAAAATGCCTGTTGCAGGTCTTCGTCACGGAAAGAATATGGCAGATTGCCAACGTAAAGTTTGTTGCCCATGCTGGGACTCCTCAAAATAACTCAAAACGCGATGGAGTCCAAAACCGCAATCAACAAACCATTAAAGACTTAGAGCAGACGCGAAACTGACCAAACACCGCAAACCTGCCTTGCCAATGAAAGGCAAAGCAATTTCATTATGCGCTATTTGCGCAGTTTGCAAGCGTTTTTTTTATAAACCACGAAAAAAAGATACTAATTTCCTATATTTGTGCCGGATTAACTGCAATATCTAGGGAAAACCCTGTAATTTACCAATTGGTCTCGCGCTCCGGGGTCGCGCTAATTTTGTGGATAGAGAGATCTGCACCATCGAATTCCTCCTCCTGGCTCATGCGCAAGCCCAGGGTCATTTTCAGCACGCCATAGACAAGCAATCCACTGAAAAACGCCCAGGTCACGCCGATCAAAGTACCGGCACATTGCGCGCCCAAGCTGACCCCGCCCAAACCACCGAAGGCTGGTAATCCAAAAATACCCGCAGCCAGGCCGCCCCAGGTGCCACATAAACCGTGCAAGGGCCACACACCCAGCACGTCGTCAATTTTCCATTTGTTTTGGGTGAGGGTGAACATCACCACAAAAATCGCACCCCCTACGCCGCCAACCACCAGCGCGCCCAAGGGGTGCATCAAATCCGAGCCGGCACACACCGCCACCAAACCGGCCAAGGGGCCGTTATGCACAAAGCCCGGGTCGTTCTTACCCAATACCAAGGCCACCAAAGTACCACCCACCATGGCCATTAATGAATTCACCGCCACCAGACCGGAGACCTTGTCCAGGGTTTGCGCACTCATCACATTAAAGCCAAACCAGCCCACCGTCAGCACCCAGGCTCCTAGCGCTAGAAAAGGGATGCTGGAAGGCGGATGCGCCGAGATCGCGCCGTCTTTGCGGTAGCGATTGCTGCGCGCACCGAGCAGCAATACCGCGCCCAGGGCCACCCAGCCACCGACGGCATGCACCACCACGCTGCCGGCAAAGTCATGAAACTCCGCACCGGTATGCGCCAGTAGCCAGGCTTGCACGCCCCATTGCTGGTTCCATGCCACGCCTTCAAAGCAGGGATAAACGAATCCCACCAGCACGGCTGTTCCAATGAGTTGGGGCCAGAATTTGGCGCGCTCGGCAATCCCGCCCGAGATAATTGCCGGAATAGCTGCCGCAAAAGTAAGCAGGAAAAAGAATTTAACCAAGCCATACCCATTATTGGCAGCCAATTGTTCAGCGCCTACGAAAAAATGGGTGCCGTAGGCCACGCTGTAGCCGACGGCGAAATACACCACGGTAGAAACCGAAAAATCGGCCAGGATTTTTACCAATGCATTGACCTGGTTTTTACGCCGTACCGTGCCTAATTCCAGAAAAGCGAATCCCGCATGCATGGCCAGCACCATCACAGCGCCTAACAAAATAAATAGGGTATTGGCGCCCTGTTGAAGTGCATCCATAAGGCGCTCCTAGAAAAAATGCTTTGTTTTGGTGCAATTTGGGTGTTTGCACCGCCTGTGCACTAAAAGTAAGCAAAATTTGCGCCAAATTTGGTGCGCCTTTGCGGCTTAGCGCTTGGTGGTTAGGAGGGACAATCTGCCTATGTTCTTATTTCGGTTTAGGCGTGTATTACGGGAACCGCAGCAGCGCGCTGATAGCGCCAGGGCGGTGCGCGCGTTGGCGCTGGCTCTGCTGTGTGGCGCTTATGCGGCGCAGGCTATGAGTTTGCGCCAGCTCCAGGCCCTGGAAAAGCAAGATAAGCAAAGCGCCAACTACGTACGGTACTACCTGGTAGGCCTGATGGAAGGCCTTGTGGACGCTGAAAAAGAGCGCAGTACTACGGGCGCCCATGCGCGCATCTGCCAAGCGGATAAACGCATGGAGCCGGCCATGGCCATGGCGCTGTTCGAGGCCGAGCGCAAGCGCAACCGAGATATGTATGAAGCCGATATGCCAGTCGCACTGGTGATGCGCAATGCCCTGCAAAACGCTTACCCCTGTTCTGAATAAAAACCGACGCCTCCTGGTGTCATAAAGAAACACGCAATGGAAGCATTCCTGGTCTCCACGGGTATCGTCGCCTTGGCCGAAATGGGCGATAAAACACAACTGCTGGCGCTGATCTTGGCGGTGCGTTTTCGCAAGCCCATTCCTATCGTGCTGGGCATTTTTGTGGCCACCATCGTCAACCACGGCTTGGCCGGTGCGCTAGGGGCCTGGTTGACCCAGGTAATGGGGCCCGAGCTATTGCGCTGGGTACTGGGCGCATCGTTTATCGCCATGGCGGTATGGATGCTGATACCCGACACCATGGACGAAGAGGAGGACGGTCAAGAGCCACGTTGGGGTGTTTTCGGTACGACAGTGGTGGCCTTTTTCCTGGCAGAAATGGGCGATAAAACCCAGATCGCCACCGTCATGCTGGCGGCGCGCTTTGATGCTTATTACTGGGTGGTGGCGGGCACCACGCTGGGCATGATGTTGGCCAATGTGCCGGTGGTCTATTTGGGCGAGCGTATGACGCGTTTGGTACCGATGCGTGTGGTGCATATCGTCTCGGCGCTGGTGTTTGCGCTACTGGGTGCGCTGGCGCTGCTGCCCCTTTAAACCGGGAATGCGCAAGCGGGCATTGCTATACTTTGCCCACAGCGCCAATTTGCTCCAGCTTGCGGGCGCTTAATAAATACAGCTAAACACGGACCCCCGCGATCTTTGCTTGACCCGGCCCCGCGATTAGCGTTGCCGGGTTTTGTTTTTTATGTTGATTGCCACATCCCAGTCCCTGCATTTTGAGGCGCCACTGCCTTTGCAAAGCGGCGCGTCTATCCGCGCCTATGACCTGGCTTTTGAAACCTACGGCACGCTCAACGCAGACCAATCCAATGCCGTGTTGATTTGCCATGCGCTCAACGCCTCACACCATGTGGCGGGGGTCTATACAGGTCAAGCCAAATCCGAAGGTTGGTGGGACAGCATGATCGGCCCGGGCAAGCCGGTGGACACGAATCGCTTCTTTGTCATCGGCGTGAACAACCTGGGCTCCTGCTTTGGCTCCACCGGCCCGATGCACATCAATCCCGACAGCGCTGATGGGCAAGTTTATGGCGCCGACTTTCCGGTCGTTACCGTAGAAGACTGGGTCGACGCGCAAGCGCGCTTGCTCGACCGACTGGGCATTGGCACCCTCGCTGCAGTGATGGGCGGCAGCCTGGGTGGCATGCAGGCGCTGGCCTGGACCTTGCGATACCCCCAGCGCGTGCGCCGCGCGGTCGCAGTGGCAAGCGCCCCGAATTTGACGGCAGAGAACATCGCTTTTAACGAAGTAGCGCGCCGCGCCATCACCACCGACCCGGATTTCCATGGCGGGCATTTTTACCGCCACGGGGTGGTGCCCAAACGCGGACTGCGCATCGCACGCATGATCGGGCACATCACCTACCTGAGCGACGACGTGATGAATGCCAAGTTTGGACGGCAGTTACGCCATGCGGTGCAAGATGCGGCGGCCCACTCCGACTACCGTTACAGCACCCAAGAAGTGGAGTTCCAAATTGAAAGCTACTTGCGCTACCAGGGTGATAAATTTGCTGATTATTTTGACGCCAATACCTATTTGCTGATCACCCGCGCCCTGGACTACTTTGATCCGGCGCGCAAATTTGACGGTAGTTTGACCAAGGCACTGGCGGCTGCACGCAGCAAGTTTTTGCTGATCAGCTTTGTCACCGATTGGCGCTTTGCGCCGTCACGCAGCCGCGAGATCGTCAAAGCCCTGTTGGACAACCAGCGCGATGTCAGCTATGCCGAGATCGATGCGCCGCATGGGCACGACGCGTTTTTGCTCGACGATGTGCGCTACCACGGTGTGGTGCGCTCTTACTTCGATTCCCTGGGCACTGAGGTGGGCGTATGAGCGACCTCTCTATTCAAAACGCGCTTGCCCAGCTGGTGCCTCTTGGCGCACGCGTGCTCGATCTGGGTTGCGGCGATGGCGCCATGCTGGCGCATTTACAAGCCACCCGTGGCTGTAGCGGCTATGGCATTGAAATCGACGACGCCAACGTGCTGGCCTGCGTGCAACGCGGCGTCAACGTGATCCAGCTTAACCTGGACGAAGGCCTGGCCATGTTTGACGACGCCTCGTTTGACGTGGTGCTGCAAATCGACACCTTGCAGCACTTGCGCAATGCCGAAGTTATGCTGCGTGAAACAGCGCGGGTAGGTCGCATGGGGATCGTGGCCTTCCCCAATTTTGGGCACTGGCCCAATCGCCTTAGCGTGCTGCAAGGCCGCATGCCCGTGACCAAGCGCTTGCCCTACCAGTGGTACGACACGCCCAATATCCGCGTTGGAACACACGCCGATCTGGGCGCGCTAGCGCGCAAGAACGGCCTGCGGGTGATCGACAGTTTTGGCCTGCAAGATGGTGAGGTCGTACGCTGGCTGCCCAACTGGCGTGCCGGCACTTCGGTGTACAAACTAGCGCGTTAACAGCCCAGCTGCTGCGCCAGATCCAGCAAATCACGCGCATGCATGTCGTTGGCAAGGTGCGGGGTCACATCCTTGGGGTTGCGCGCACCCAACTCCAGAGGCCGCTCGATATAGGCAGTTTGCAGGCCGCAGGCGCGGGCCCCTTCCAAATCGTTGTGATGGGCGGCCACGAGCATCACCTGTTCAGGCAGCACGTCAAAGGTCTGCGCCACGCCGAGATAAGTGCGCGGATCGGGCTTGTAGGCGCAGAACACTTCAGCGCTCAAAATGCAATCCCAAGGCAAGCCCGCCCGCTTGGATAAGCGGGTGAGCAAATTGAGGTTACCGTTGGACAGGGTGCAAAGGACAAAACGCTTTTTCAGACGCGTCAGGCCTTGCACCACATCGGGCCAGGGGTCCAGCCGGTGCCA
>CANKNK010000159.1 GCA_947483455.1 Comamonadaceae bacterium
AGGCATGCAGTTTTTACTCGGCCACGCCTTGCCCAATGTGTATTTCCACGTGTCCATGGCCTATGGCATCCTGCGCCACAATGGCGTGGAAGTCGGCAAGCGCGACTACCTCGGAAAGATCTAAATCGATTCGATTTCGGCCCCGGCACGCGGCCGGGCTGGCTACACAACACCCACCACAGGAGATACGTCCATGTTCCCCACCGCCATCGCCGGTAGCCTGCCCAAGCCCGATTGGCTGGCCGAACCGCAAAAGCTCTGGCCCCAATGGCGCGCCAGCGGCGAAGCCTTGGAGCAAACCAAGGCCGATGCCACGCTCCTGTGGATCAAGACCCAGGAGGACGCGGGGCTGGACGTGATTGGCGATGGCGAGCAGGCGCGTCAGCACTTTGTGCATGGTTTTGTGGAGCAGGTCGAAGGCATAGACTTTGAAAACAAAGTGCGCATGGGCATACGGGACAACCGCTATGACGCCATGGTGCCCCAGGTCGTGGGGCCGCTGCGCCTCAAAGGCCGGGTGCATGCCATGGAAGCGCAACTGGCGCGCGCACATACCCAGCGCACCCTGAAATTCACCTTGCCCGGCCCCATGACGATTGTGGACACCGTGGCAGACCAGTACTACGGCGGAGGGCGTGAAGGCCGTATCAAAATGGCCTTCACCTTTGCCGAACTGCTCAATGCCGAGGCGCTGGCGCTGCAGGCCGATGGCGTGGACATTGTGCAGTTTGACGAACCAGCCTTCAATGTCTACATGGACGACGCAGCCGACTGGGGCGTACAAGCCCTAGAGCGCGCCGCCCAGGGCCTGCGCTGTAAAACCGCCGTGCATATTTGCTACGGCTACGGCATCAAGGCCAACACGGACTGGAAAAACACCCTGGGCCATGAGTGGCGCCAGTATGAAAAAGTATTCCCCGCGCTCTCCAAGAGCAGCATCGACCAAGTCAGCCTGGAATGCGCGCATTCGCATGTGCCCATGGATTTGATGGCCTTGCTCGAAGGTAAAGAAGTGATGGTCGGCGTCATCGACGTGGCCTCCGATGTAGTGGAAACGCCCGAAGAAGTGGCTGACACCATAGGCCGTGCCTTGCAATTTGTACCCAAAATGAAGCTCACCGCTTGCACCAACTGCGGCATGGCGCCCATGGACCGCGCCATTGCCACGCGCAAGCTCTATGCGCTGGCCCAAGGTGCTGAAATTGCGCGCCAACGCCACGGCTAAACCCGCTTCACCCGCAGCGCCCCTACCAGCCTTTCACTGAAAAGACAGCGCCATGTCCAAAACCATTGAATTCTTTTTTGATTTCGGTAGCCCCACCACCTACTTGGCCAACACCCAGTTGCCCAAGTTGGCAGAAGAATGCGGAGCGCACCTGGTGTACCGACCCATGCTACTGGGCGGGGTGTTCAAAGCCACCGGCAATGCCAGCCCGGTCACCGTACCCGCCAAGGGCCGCTGGATGGGCCAGGATATGCAGCGCTGGGCAGACCGATACGGCGTGCCCTTTGCGTTTAACCCGCATTTCCCTATCAACACCTTGCCCTTGATGCGCGGCGCCTGCGGCATGCAAATGCGCCATCCCGATGCTTTGGGGCGCTACATCGATGCGGTGTTTCAGGCCATGTGGGTCAAGCCCTGCAATATGGGCGATCCGCAGGTGCTGGCCCAGGTGCTGGGCGCAGCGGGTTTTGAAGCGCAGGAATTTATGGATTTGATTGCCGACCCGCAAGTCAAAGCCCAGCTGATCAGCAACACCGACGAAGCGGTGGCGCGCGGCGTCTTTGGTGCGCCCGCGATGTTTGTGGGCGACCACCTATTTTTCGGTCAAGACCGGCTGGATTTTGTGCGCCACGCCCTGGCCTGAGCCACCTGCGCCACACACCCGCCCAAGTTCAAGGAAACCCTATGCATCGCGTTGCCATCAGCAGCACCGGCCTGTTTACCCCGCCGCACACTATTAGCAATGAAGAATTGGTGCAGGCCTATAACGACTACGCTGCGCTGGAAAACACCCGCCACGCCGACGCGATTGCCGCAGGCACGCACACTGCGCTCACTGATTCAAGCGTGGAGTTCATCGAAAAGGCCTCGGGTATCAAAAGCCGCTACGTGATGGAAAAGCAAGGGGTCATCGACCCGACCCGTATGCGTCCGCGCTTTACACCGCGTCCGGACAGCGAGATTTCTATGATGGCCGAGATCGGCGTGCTGGCCTGCCAGGACGCATTGCGCGCAGCCGGCAAGACGGCGGCGGATGTGGACGGCCTAATTTGCGCCGCTGCCAATATGCAGCGCCCCTACCCGGCCATGGGCGTGGAAATTCAAACGGCGCTGGGCATACACGGTTACGCTTTTGACATGAACGTAGCTTGTTCTTCGGCGACCTTTGCGCTAGAGCTAGCGTATAACGCGGTGCGCACCGGACAATCGCGTGCGGTGCTGGTGGTCAACCCAGAAATTACCTCGGCGCATTTGGCCTGGAAAGACCGCGACTGCCATTTCATCTTTGGCGACGTGTGCACCGCCATTTTGGTCGAGCGTCTGGACTTGGCCCCCGAAGGCGCTTTTGAGATTTTGGGCACGCGTTTACTGAGCACTTTTTCCAACAATATCCGCAATAACCAGGGCTTTATGTCGCGCGCCGAAGACCGCGACCCGGACGACCGCGACCAGCTCTTTCGCCAAGAGGGCCGCAAAGTCTTCAAGGAAGTCTGCCCCATGGCGGCTGAGCATATTGAAAGCCATTTGCAAAGTCTGGACTTGACACCGGCGAAGGTGCGCCGCTACTGGTTGCACCAGGCCAATTTGTCCATGAACCAGTTCATCATCCGCCGCCTGCTTGGGCGCGATGCCAGCGCCGACGAAGCGCCCGTCATCTTGGACGAGTTTGCCAACACCGCTTCGGCCGGTTCCATCATTTCTTTTCACCGCAACAAAGCAGACATCCAAAGCGGTGAGACCGGCGTCATTTGCTCGTTTGGCGCGGGCTATTCGATCGGCAGCGTGATCGTGCGCAAGACCTAAATTGCGCGCCTTGCCGGGGATCGCAATCCCCGCGCAAGCTGGGTACAGGTTTAAATCAATGTCCGCTGCAAACGCAGCTCGGCGATGGTATGGCCTACTACCTGCACTTCGCGCTCGGCGCCCGGGTCGCGCTTGAAACCGGCCAGTTCAAAAAAGCGCAAGCCGGTCGCATTGCGCGCTTGCATCCACAGGGTGACATCAATACAGCCTTCGTCGTGCAAGCCCTGGCGCGCTGCGTGCCACAAGGACAGGCCCACGCCCAAACCCTGAAAATCCGGGTGTACATACATATCGCTTATCTCACCCGTGGTCTGGCGGCTGCCATGGTCACGGCTGCGGTCAAAACCGACAAAGCCGACGATGCGCTCGCCATGCATCGCGGCCATGACTTGGGGTTCGGCAAACTCAATGGCTTCGCGCCAATAGGCCTGGCGCTTGTCCTGGCCCAAGGGCGGCAGCTGGTCGGTGCCCAAGAGGGACTGGTACAAATCAAGCGCAACCTGCGCATACAAATCACTAATCGCTTTGGCATCACGCACGACGGTGGCGCGTACCGGAAAAACAGAGGTGCTGGACATGGGAACTGCAATCACAAAAAAACAATAAAAATACCCTCCCATTGTCGCAGGATTGAAAAGGGCTCGGAGCCCCCTAAGCGCCATAGGCGTTAAGCTTTGCCCTATGCGCCGGGATAACACAAGAACTATGCTCAAACCCCTGTGGCGCCTTGCTCTGTGCTGCTGGCTGCTAAGCGCATCGCTGCAAGCGCAGGCCCTGCCGTTTGAAGACAGCATGGCCCAGCGCACCCTGGCCTGCACAGCTTGCCACGGCCCACAGGGCCGCTCCGGCCCCGATGGCTACTACCCCCGCCTTGCGGGCAAGCCCGCCGGATACCTCTACAACCAACTCGTCAACCTGCAACAAGGGCGGCGCAACTACCCCCTGATGCAAAGCCTGCTCGCGCCTTTGGACGATGCGTATCTGCGCGCGCTGGCCGATTATTTTGCGGCGCTGGAAATCCCCTACCCCCCGCCTGCAGCACAGCCCACTAACCAGGCCTTGTTGGCGCGCGGCCAGCAACTGGTGCGCCGGGGCGACCCGGCCTCGCAGATACCGGCCTGCGTGCAATGCCACGGCACTGCGCTGACCGGTACCCAGCCTTCGGTGCCAGGCTTGTTAGGCCTGCCGCGCGACTACCTCAACGCCCAGTTGGGTGGCTGGCAAAACGGCCAACGCCAAGCCCAGGCGCCCGACTGCATGGCCGATATCGCCAAGCGTTTGAGCGATGCCGATGTACATGCCCTGAGCACGTGGTTGTCCAGCCAAACCGTGCCGCTGGTATCGCGCGCAGCCGCGCAAAAACCACCTCTGGCCCCCGGCGCCAAGGAGATTCGCTGCGGGAGCGCGCCCTGGTGAGGCACGGCACCTTGCGCGCGCTGGCTCTCGCGCTGTGCACGGTGCTAGCAGGCGCGCTGCTGTGGGCCTTGTGGGGCTTTGATGCCTATTACCGACAAGCGAGCGTCAACGCTATTGCGCAGACGACCACAGCCGCAAACACTTCCGCCAGCGCGGGCAGTGAAAACACGGGGAGCGGCTCTGTGCAAGCGCCCTCCATCGCGCAGGTGGAGCGCGGGCAATACTTGGCCCGCGTGGGTAATTGCGTGTTTTGCCATACCGCGCCCGCCGGCGCCCTGCTCGCCGGTGGGCGGGCCATCACTACGCCTTTTGGCACGGTCTACACCAGCAACCTGACGCCGGACGCGGCACATGGATTGGGGCGTTGGACGCCCAACGATTTCTGGCAAGCCCTGCACCTGGGTCTGGATCCGCAGGGGCAGCGCCTCTCGCCCGCCTTTCCCTACACCAGCTACAGCCGCTTGACACGTACCGACGCGGATGCGCTGTGGGCCTACCTGCAATCGGTGCCCGCCGTGCCCCGACCCC
>CANKNK010000160.1 GCA_947483455.1 Comamonadaceae bacterium
GCCAGCGCGCGCAAGCTCAAGGCCATGGCACCCAGCCCTCTGACCTGCACCTCATGGAGCTTCAAAGCGCGCTAGCACGGTCCCCGCAGCAAAGCTTTCGCCGTCCTGCACGGCTATCGACGCGATGTGCCCATCGTCGGGCGCCTCCACGTCGATAGCGGCTTTCACCAGCACGACCGTTGCCAGCACCTGCCCCTTGCGCACCGGCACACCCGGCGCCACCAGCCATTTGTCCAGTAGTGCATGCGCGTCTTCTTGCCCGCCCGTCCACACCGAGGCGGGCAATAGGATGTCCATCATGCCGCCACCGCTTTAGCCAGCTTGCCCACCAGCAAGGCCTGCGCGGCTTGCACGATGTCGGCCACTTGCGGAATCACAAACTGCTCTAAGGGTCGGCTGTAGGGGATCGGTACATTGGGCACCGCCAGGCGCATCACCGGTGCTTTGAGGGACACCGTGTCCAGGTTCTCAGCAATCAAAGCGGCGATCTCGCCGCTCAGTCCAAAGCCCTGGTAGTCTTCGTCGGCAATGAGCAAACGCCCCGTCTTGCGCACCGACTTGAGAATCGCCTCTTTGTCCAAAGGGACCAAGGTGCGCAAGTCCAGCACCTCGGCATGGATGCTTTGGCCTTGCAGTGTCTGGGCGGCAAGCATGGCTTTTTGCACCATTTGGCTCAGGCTCACGATGGTCAGGTCTGCGCCCTCTTGCATAAGCTTGGCCTGCCCCAGCGGGATGGTGTAGGCCTCCTCGGGCACGGCATTGCTGCTACCTTCCAGATAGGACATCCAGGGCAGACCCATGATGCCTTTGTGGTACATGAACATCACCGGGTTGTCGTCCCGAATCGCTGCCGTCATCAAGCCTTTGGCGTCATAGGCATTCGATGGGACGACCACCTTGATGCCTGGCATGTGGGCGAAGGTCGAATACAAACATTGCGAATGCTGGGCCGCATCGCCGTAGCCTCCGCCTATGGCCGTAGTGAGCACCACGGGCAATTTCACATGGCCGCCGGACATATAGGTGTTCTTGGCCAGATGGTTGTAGATCTGGTCCATACAAACACCAAAAAAGTCCACGAACATCAGTTCCACCACCGGCCGCAAACCTGCCGCTGCCGCACCCGTAGCCGCACCAATGAAGGCGGTCTCCGAGATCGGCGTATCCATCACCCGCTCTTTGCCGAACTTGTCTAGCAAGCCACCGGTGGCACCAAAAATGCCGCCATAGCTGCCGATGTCCTCGCCCATCACAAACACCGTACTATCGCGCGTCATCTCTTGCGCAATAGCTTCCGAGATGGCTTGCGCCATGGTCAATACACGTTCTGTTTTCATACCAATGCCCTCGCAGATGCCCGGTCTTGCACAAACACATCGGCCAGCGCGTCCTGTGCGTCGGGATAAGCGCTTGCGGCAGCAAAGGCAAATGCGCGCGTCACCCGCTGCTGCGCGCTCTGCACCATGGCCGACTCTTGGTCAGCGCTCATGAAACTGCGCTCTTTGAGTAACTTGGACAACAAGCCAATTGGGTCGCGTTGTCGCAAGTGCGCTACCTCGTCTTTGGGCCGGTAACTTTCCGGGTCGCCCTGGAAATGCCCAAAGTAGCGGTCGGTACGCACTTCTATCAAACTGGGGCCCTCGCCACGGCGGGCGCGCGCAATAGCGGGGGCCATGGCTTCGAAGACCGCTACGGCGTCGTTGTCGGCCACACGGATACCGGGTATGCCGTAGCCCGCGGCGCGGTCAGTGACCCATTGCACCGACGTGGCCTTCGCCTTGGGCACCGAAATCGCCCACTGGTTGTCCTCGCACACAAAGACCACTGGCAGCTTCCATACCGCTGCCAAATTCAGCGATTCGTGGAACGCACCTTGGTTGGCAGCGCCTTCACCAAAAAACGCGATAGACACCCAGTTCTTACCCAATTTTTTGGCGGCCAGTGCCGCACCACAAGCGATTGGCATACTCGCGCCGACGATACCGCTGCAACTGAATTTATGGGCGTTGTCAAACAAGTGCATATGCCCGCCCTTGCCCTTGCCCAAGCCAGTCACTTTGCCAAACATTTCCGCCGTCATCGCATCGAGCGGGACGCCTTTGGCAATTGCAAAATGGTGCGGCCTGTGCGTTCCCACGACGGTGTCATCATCGGTCAAGTGTGCACAAACGCCCACGGCCACTGGCTCCTGCCCGGCTGCCAAATGCATCTCGCCGGGCACCGGCCCGCCACCGATATCAAAGGCCAAACCTTTCTGAATCGAAGGGGGCAATTTGCCCTCCATGTACACCGCCGCCATGGTCTCTTCGTAGTAGCGGATTTCGACCATTTTTTCGTACATCCACAATAGCTTTTCTTTGCCGATTTGCATGGGGACTCTCCGGGTTAAAAACCGTTCCCGTGTCGCGAAACCATCACGCTTCGTAGGCAACGCCGGGAATGGCTTCATACTAGGCCGCTGGCTTTTCAGGGGCTTGATATGGGTCAAGCTTTGAAGCACATGGCTTCAAGCTGAGGTGCGCTTTTCGCTTGCATGCTCGCCCGTTTGCAATTGCCGTAGCGTGTCAAGCTTGGCGTCAAAGTCAAAGCCCTCGGGCTCGTCAAACTCCACATAAGGCACCGCGCTGCCTTGGGCCGCCTGCATGGCGTGTTGGTGCTTTACGGGGCAAAAATAGGCTTCCGTGGCCTGTATCACCGCAGAGGCAAATGCGGCTACGCCCATGGCGTAGGCGCAATAGCTGCAATGCGCTTTGGATACCCAGTCCAGGTAACGCAAGGCCTGTCGGTCAAAGGCGTTGAACCGCACACGCTCTATGCGTGGGATCTTGTAGATTGGAAAACATACAAACTGGTACACCCATACCGACAGGTCTAAGAAAACCAGCGGCACCACCATGCCGTAAATCAAGGGCCCGGTGATCAAATTAATAGGTCGCAAGCGCAACACCAAGGCCCACAAGCCCAGCGCGTTATTGGCCGCTCGCTCCGGCACCTGCGTGTTCACGCCCGCCTGCGCTTACTTGACCAGCGTCACCGGCAACTTACTCGCGCTGGCCACACGCTGCGATACCGAACCGAGCAAGAGGTCACCGAAGGTGGAACGCCCTTTGGCGCCCAACACGATCAAGTCAAACTTACCCGCCTTAGCGGTTTTGATTATTTCTTCTGCCACATGCCCGGTTTTGATCACCATGTCATGCGCTACCTCTGCCTTGTCGAGCAATTTGCGGGCTGATTGCAGGTCTTTGTCACTGAGCTCGCGCAAATAATCGGCCAGCGCACCTTTGGGCGTGAACTTCTTCATATGCTTGAACGCGGTATCGTCGTGCACCGAAATAAGGGTAATTTTCGACTTGGCCCTTACTGCAGCGACCAATTGGGCCGCGTATTCGGTAGCACGCAAGGCGCTGGGGGAGCCGTCAACGGCGACAAGAATCTTCATAGTGCGGTCCTTCATTGCTTGAGAAGGCCCCAGCCTATACGACAAAGCCTGACGCTTCTATGCGCTAGATCAGACAATTGGCCTTTGCGCAGCCCACCATGCTTGGCCCAGCGCCACGTCAGACCCTGTCCTACAGGCAAGGGCAGCGCGGCCCACGACCATCCGGTACGCACGGATGCGCAAGCTAGGATGCGCACTTTTCAGCCCTGCCCAAAAGTCCATGCGCACCTCGCCCAAGCCCCCCAACATCCTGTTCATCATGGCCGATCAAATGGCCGCACCTTTGCTGCCGCTGCACGACCCGGCGTCCATCATCCAGATGCCGCACCTCAGTCGCCTAGCGCGCGAAGGCGTGGTGTTTGACTCGGCCTACTGCAACAGCCCGCTGTGCGCGCCTTCGCGCTTTAGCCTGGTGACCGGGCAGCTACCTTCGCGCATCGGCGGCTATGACAATGCGGCGGACCTGGCCGCCGACATTCCCACTTATGCGCACTACTTGCGCAATTTGGGCTACCACACCGCATTGTCCGGAAAGATGCATTTTTGCGGGCCGGACCAGTTGCACGGCTATGAGCAGCGCCTGACCAGCGATATCTACCCCGCGGACTACGGTTGGACGGTGAACTGGGACGCATTGGAAACACGCCCTAGCTGGTACCACAATATGTCGTCTGTGCTGCAAGCAGGCCCCTGCGTGCGCACCAACCAGCTGGACTTCGACGAAGAAGTGGTGTTCAAGGCACGCCAGTACTTGTACGACCATGTGCGCAATACGCCCACCCAGCCTTTTTGCCTGACGGTGTCCATGACACACCCGCACGACCCTTACACCATCCCCGCGGAGTTTTGGGATTTGTACGAGGGCGTGGACATCCCCATGCCGCGCCATACGATAGCGCAAGACGCGCAGGACGCACATTCCCAACGCCTGCTCAAAGTGATGGATTTGTGGGACAAGCCCTTGGCGTCCGAGGCGATTGCCCGCGCCCGCCGCGCCTACTTCGGCGCATGCAGCTATGTGGACAGCAAAGTGGGCGAGTTGCTCAAAACGCTGCAAGCGTGCGGCCTGGACCAGGACACCATCGTGGTCTTCTCCGGGGACCATGGCGATATGCTGGGCGAGCGCGGACTTTGGTACAAGATGCACTGGTTTGACATGGCCGCCCGCGTACCGCTGATCGTCCATGCCCCAGCGCACTTTGCGCCGCGCAAGGTGGCGCACAGTGTGTCCACCATCGACCTGTTGCCGACATTCGTCGCCTTAGCCGGTGGCGCGGTCGATGCGCAATTGCCATTAGATGGCCGCTCTTTGATGCCCCATTTGCAAGGGGCGGGCGGCCACGACGAAGCCATCGGTGAATACATGGCTGAGGGCAGCAAGACGCCGCTCTTCATGGTCCGGCGCGGCCCCTGGAAATTTATCTACAGCCAGGACGATATCTGCATGCTTTACCACCTGCCGGATGACCCGCAAGAGTTGCACAACCTGGCGGGCAACGCTGCCC
>CANKNK010000161.1 GCA_947483455.1 Comamonadaceae bacterium
AGGTCATCTCCGCTGGGCGTCAGGCCTACGCCTAGTCCCAGCAGGCGCAGGCACGCCGCTTCCAACGCGCCCAGGTCTTGGTGGTGTAGTGCTTGTGCCAAATCGTGCAAGCGCTGCGCTGCCAAGTTCAGCGGAAAAGGAAGTGCCTCGCCGCCCAACCAAGCCAGCAGGCCCGGGCGTGTTTGCGCTTGCAAACCTTGCCAAGCCAGTTCCGCGCCTTTGCGCAGGGCCGCAGCATGGTATTGCGCGGGCAGGGCTTGCCAGGGGTTTGCCAGGCAGCGCGGGTGATCGCTGTGGGGAGCATTACCGGCCCAGACAATACGCCCGTCCAGCAGCGTGTACTGCGTGCTTTCGAATCCGGGTACGGGCGCCAGCGCCAGGGTGTCGGTGCTCACGGCTGGGGCGTTTGCAAGGTGATATGCGTACCGGCCTGGCCCATCAAGGCGTCATAGGCATGCTCTAGCGAGGTGATGATGACTTCGCCTTCGTGGTTGGCATTGGGAAGCTCTTGCAAATAGCTCATGGCCGCATCGATTTTGGGCCCCATGCTGCCCGCCGGAAACTGACCTTGCGCGCTGTAGTCGCGCGCCTGGCCTAAAGTCATATGGTCCAGCCAGCGCTGGGTGGGCTTGTTGAAATCCAAAGCCACGCGGTCCACGCCGGTGAGCATGATCAAAGCGTCCGCATGCAAATGCGCCGCCAGCATGGCACTGGTCAGGTCTTTGTCGATTACCGCAGGCACGCCGGACCAATGCCCATTGGCACCATGCAGCACCGGTATGCCCCCGCCGCCGCAGGCAATCGGGATCACACCGGCTTGCAACAAGGCGTCTATGGTTTTGAGGTCGAGAATTTTTTTGGGCTTGGGGCTGGCCACCATACGCCGCCAGCCGCGCCCAGAGTCCTCGGCGAAATGCCAGCCGGTTTTTTGCGCCATGTCGCGCGCATCGGCTTCGCTAAAAAACTTCCCTACGGGTTTGGTCGGGTTGGCAAAGGCCGGGTCGTCGGCATCGACTTCCACTTCGGTCACCACACAAGAGACCACGATGTCCATGCCGCTATCGACCAGCACATTGGCAAAGCTTTGTTGCAGCATATAGCCCATGCCGCCTTGCGAATGGGCGACGCATACATCCATGGGCATGGGTGGCAATTCGTCCGCAGTACGCGCCATGCGGTACAAAATATTGCCCACCACCGGTCCATTGCCATGGGTGAGTACCAATTGCCAACCCGCGCGGATGATTTCCACCAAATGCCCGCAAACCTGGCGCATCAAGGCCAATTGTTCTTCTGCCGTACCTTTGATCGTGGGCGGGTAAGCCGCGTTACCGCCCAGTGCCACCACCACCCGTTTGCGCGCCGGGACTGGGGGCGGGTTCATCGCAGCCATTGCCCAGCCAGCCAGGCTGCGTTCGCGCTATTGCCCGCCAGCACCATACCGGCCTTGCGTAACAAGGCCTCTTGGTGCGAGAGCACTTGGGGGTCTGCTTCGGTGCCGCAGACAAAGCCGACGATGGCTAACTGCCGTCCACGTTTGCGCGCCAAAGCTTTAGCTTGCACGATGGCCGGGGCCAACTCGGCAGCAGGGTTGTTATGTGCGCCCCAACCGATCACCACGTCCAGCAAGATGACCCGCACTGCGGGGTCGGCGGCCTCGATTTGCAAGCGCTCAATGCGTGCCGCTTGGTCGATCATGGGGTGTGGGCGGCCAACGGTAAATGCGTCGTCGCCCAGGTCCAATGCGCTGTGGTCGCGGCTGGCTTGGCGCGGTCGCGGCAGGGTCAGTGCGGGGTCAAGTGGCACGTTAGACCAGACCTGGAGGCCGGCCTTGGCCCATAGGCTTTGTGCCTCGGCGGTGAAGGTGCCTCCGGCGTAGAGTGCGCGCAGGTATTTTTGGCTTTTGGCAAACACTGGTTTGCGCGGCAGCGGGTAATGTGCTGGAACTTGTCGTTTGACGCCAGCCAGGTGCACCGCCAGGGCCGCGCAGTCCACCAGCGTATGCGCCATGCGCAGCACCGCGCCTTTGCCCGCGTGGTGCACTTGCGCCGCAGCGCCTATAAACAGCACTACCGAGGGCTTGCCGCTGGCGCGCAAGGCGGCCAATACGCGTTCAGCGACAAGAGGTGCCGGCGGTTTGGAAACGATAGCAATCACTTTGGTTCCAGGGTCTGCCGCCAGCATGGCAATGCCTTGCAGCATGGTGGCGCCGCCCACTGCTTCATAGACGTCGCGGCCACCTGTGCCAATCGCGTGGCTGACGCCGCCACCCATGCGGTGGATCTGGGTGCTGACTTCTTGCAAGCCGGTGCCCGAGGCCGCCACCAAGCCGATGCTGCCGCGACGCACCGCATTGGCAAAGCCCAGGGGCACGCCGCCAATGATGGCGGTGCCGCAGTCCGGCCCCATGACCAATAAGCCGCGCCTAGTGGCTTCTTGTTTGAGCGCGACCTCTTGCGCCAGGGGCACGTTGTCGCTGAACAAAAACACATTCATACCGAGCTTGATGGCCTTGAGCGCTTCGGCAGCGGCATAGGGACCGGGCACCGAAATTTGCGCCATATTGGCCCCGGCCAAAGAGACCTGGCCCATGGCTAAATTGCTGCGGGGCAGGGCTTGCGCCTCACCGGCAGCGGCGCCCGAGGTTTGCGTCCCGGCCAATTGCGCTTGGCAGCTGTCCACCGCCGCAGCGCATTGCACGGCACTTTGGGCTTGCACCACCACCATCACGTCGCTGGGCCCGGCGTCCTGTACCGCCTTGTGCAGCAGACCGGCCTCGCGCAAAATGTCTTTGTTCGCCGGGTTGCCCATTTGCAAGGTGGCGTTGACCACGCCGGGCATGGCCAGTAAACCTTGGGCGACACGCATGAGCGCTACCGAGTCTTTGTACAAATTGGCGCTGATAAAAGCAGCCGTGTGCAGGGGAGCAGTCATGCCAGGGCGGTCCGGTTTTTTGTTAACAATTTGCTATCATACTTTCATATGTCCGGCACCTCCCTCCCACCCTTGTCGCCCCTGGCCCGCCCCGCAAGCGCACTGGACGAATTGCATTTCGCCCCGCGCCTGCTGATGGGGCCCGGTCCTATCAACGCGGATCCCCGTGTCCTCAAGGCCATGTCCTCGCAATTGCTGGGGCAGTTTGATCCGCAGTTTCGGCGCATGATGCGCGAGACCATGGTGCTGTACCGCCAGTTCTTTGAAACGCAAAATGATTGGACCTTGGTACTGGACGGCACTGCGCGCTCGGCCATTGAAATGGTGATGCTCTCGGCCATCGAGCCGGGTGACAAAGTGCTGGTGTGCAGCTTCGGGCGTTTTGGCCAATTGCTCAATGAAATTGCCCAACGCTGCGCTGCCACGGTACGGGTGGTGCAAGCGCCCTGGGGCACCGTGTTTGACCTGGCCCAGATCGAAGCCGCTATCAAGGACTTTTCACCCAAGCTGGTGGTGGTGTGCCAGGGCGATACCTCCACGACCATGCTTCAACCTTTGGATGGCTTGGGCGCCTTGTGCCACCGCTATGGTGCCATGTTGCAAGTCGATGCCACCGCATCCTGCGGCGGTACGCCTTTGCCGGTGGACGCCTGGCACATTGATGCGGTCACTGCCGGTTTACAAAAATGCCTAGCCGGTCCCTCGGGCGCTTCGCCCATTAGCTTGTCGCAGGCCATGGCCAGCGCGATCTACCGGCGCCGCCATATTGAAGACGGCCTGCAACCGGCGGGCTATGTGCCTGGCGCAGGGCAGCGCATTGCGTCGAACTACATGGACCTGGCCATGGTGATGGACTATTGGAGTGACGCGGGCCTCAATCACCACACCGAGGCCACCACCATGCTGTACGGCGCCCGCGAATGCGCGCGCATTTTTGTGCAGGAAGGCCTGCCAGCGGCCTATGCGCGCCATGCAGCCGCCTCGCGCGCCGTGGTGGCGGGAGTGCAGGGCATGAACTTGAAGCTTTATGGCGACCAGTCCCACAAAATGCCCAATGTCACCGGCGTGTATGTGCCCGATGGCGTCAACGGCGACAAACTGCGCGCGGCTTTGCTCAATGACTTCAATATCGAAATCGGCACCAGCTTTGGCCCACTGGCCGGCAAAGTCTGGCGCATAGGCGCTATGGGCTATAACGCGCGCCCCGACTGCGTACTGCAAACCCTGGCTGCGCTGGAGGTGGTGCTGGCCGCCGAAGGCCACCGCTTTAGCCGTGGCGCAGGGGTGGATGCCGCCTACGCAAGCTATAAAGACGGCGGACACTAATTGCCGCCCGGCGCCCGCGCCGCACTGCCCTTGCCGCCTAAGGCGGGGCTTTGACCTAGTTTCTGACTAAAAACCGGCAAAGCATTGCCGCAAACGCCGGGCACGAACCTTGCAGCTATCTTTCCGAGCGGCAATAGTGTCATTTCCCAGACACAAGGCCATTGTGAGCTAGTCAACACCCCGCCACCGTCCGGGTGCAAGTCAACGGAGTTTCAGTATGTCAGTCACTACCCCCACCATGGCCGCAGCCCGCGCCCAAGACAATCTGATGGCATCCCTGCGTGTCAAGCCGCAAGACGCCGCCACTACCATGGGCCAACCCGCCCGTGGCCTGGACCAAGCCGTGCACAACCTGTCGGTCTTGATCCGCCAAAACTGCCTGGCTATGCCTTCGCTGGGCTGAAATTAGACTTTTCCGCTGTGCCGTGAACATGGAGCGCCCTAGAGGGACATTTATAGGCAAGGGGCGCCCCGTGGCCCCACCATGGCACAGGTTGATTTTTTGCAGGACCTTGGGCTGCCCCGCTTGTGCCGGGCCCGATTGGAAAATCTCAGGGTGACGGACCAGCGACTGCGAATCGCGCGCTGAACAATCGTTTCTCAAGGTCTCAGTTTTGGGGTTGTGCGTCACAGAGCCGCTTATTGGCTTGAATTCGTCGGCACACG
>CANKNK010000162.1 GCA_947483455.1 Comamonadaceae bacterium
CCGCCAGCGGTGATCATGCCCTTGTAACGCTCCAGCATGGCTGGAACTTGCTCGCTCTGATCCGGATGGATCATGAGAATGATTTCGTAATGACGCATGGATACTCCTTGTGGATGGGCCCTCTGGGGGACCGGAAAAAGCTACCCCCGGCGTCTAATCGGGGTGCAGCAAGGCGAAAAGCCCATCATTATAGCCCGGACAGGGGTCGGGTGGTCGCCCTTCGTGCCAGCAGCTAGTCCAAGGCCCCGGAACTGGGAGCCTCGTGCCTTCAGGCCCGCAAATCCGGCGGCGCATCCCCTTGAAACCCATGCAGCCCACTGATCAACACGGTGGCCATCAAACCCGCAGGCACCCCGAAAACGCCTGCTGACACTGGCTGAATGCCCCACCAAAGCGCTCCCGCAGGGCCTAGGCCGAGCAGTTCCCGGCAGGCAGGCAAATTACTCAGCATGTAATACAAGGTGACGCCCAGACCGGTCAACATACCGCCGACCACCCCGGCGCGGGTGGTACCCCGCCAGAAGATGCCCAGCACCATAGCCGGCACCAGTCCGGCGCCGGCGAGCGAAAAGGATGCCGCGACCAAGTACAAGATGCCTGCCGGGCGCTGCGCAGCGGCATAGGCCGCCAACAATGCAACCACCAAAAGCGCAAACTTGGACCACATCACGGTGCGCATGGCTTTGACCGGATCGTTCTCGCCTTCAAATACCAAATCATGCGCCAGCGCATTGCCGATGGTGAGCAGGAGCCCGTCCGCTGTTGACAGAGCCGCAGCCAGGCCCCCGGCCGCCACGAGGACGGAAAACACATAGGGCAGGCCGCCGATTTCTGGGCTTGCCAGCATGATCAGGTCCGCCCCGACATGCAGCTCAGCAAACTGCAAAAGTCCGTCGCCATTGATATCGGAAAACGCCAACAGGCTGGGATCTTTAGACCATTGCGCCATCCAATTGGGTAGTGCATCTATCGGTTGTCCCACCAAATGGGCCATTACTTCGTACTTCACCAAGACCGCCAGGGCGGGCGCGCACAAATAAAGTAGTGCAATAAACACCAAAGACCAAGCTACCGAGGTGCGCGCCTCGCTCACCGATGGGGTAGTAAAAAACCGGGTGAGCAAGTGCGGAAGTCCGGCTGTTCCCACCATCAGGCAAAACATGAGTGCCAGAAAATTAGCCCGCGAACTATTGAAAAGAGCGACTTCCTGCGCATTGCCCTGGGGGTCACCCGCAAAAGCGCGCGTATGCGGATGCAGGCCCGATAAAGCATGGGCGCGCTCCAAGTAGTCGTTGATCTGGCGAGTCCATTGGGCGCGGGCAGCATCCACATCTTTGGGCAAAGCGGCAAGCTCTTTGCGCAATCGGCCCACGGCCGCTTGCTGGGCCGGCGCATCGTCTAGGGCTTGGATTTGCTGGCGCAGCGCCTGGCGCTCCGCCTTCAGCGTCCCATCGACATCTTGCAACTTTATCCGCAAAGTCTGTACGCGGTCCAGATACAAGGCAAGGACCTCTGATTCGGCCGGAGAGGCCATGATTTGCGCCTCCATGGCCGTGATTTTGGCCAATTGCTGACCGTATGCGAATGCCGCCACAGGGTTGCCGGTTTGTTGATAGGACAGCCAGCTGACCGGCAACAAAAAAGCGAGTATCAACAAGACGTACTGGGTAGCCTGCGTCCAGGTAACCGCGCGCATGCCACCCAAAAAGGAACAAACCAGCACGCCGCCCAAGCCCAACAAAATCCCAATTTCAAAATGCAGACCAGTCAGGCGCGAGGTAATCAGACCGACCCCGTAAATCTGCGCCACCACATAGGTAAAAGAACACAAGATAGCCGCCAGCGCAGCTATCCGACGCGGCCACTTGCCGCCAAAGCGCAAGGCAAAAAAATCGGGCAAGGTGTAAATATTGCGTTGCCTTAGATAGGGGGCTACCAGCAATGCGAGCAGACAAAAGCCGCCCGTCCAACCCAGCACATAGGCCAGGCCCCCGGGCTGATCCCCCATCCCGGAAAAACCTTGCAGGTACAGACCGCCAGACAAGCTGATGAAGGACGCAGCGCTCATCCAATCGGCGGCAGTGGCCATTCCGTTATAGACCGCCGGGATACGGCGACCCGCGACGTAATACTGGTCGACGTTGGTGGTTCGCCCATAGACGCCGATAGCGGCATACAGCACCAAGGTCAGCGACAGAAAAATGCCCGCAATCCAGGGTTTGGGTAAGCCCGCATACTGGGCCAGGCCCAAACCCGCCAAACATGCGACCACGCCCAGCAAATAGATGGCAAAGCGGCGATGCAGGCCGTTAGGCGCCACGGCAAGCGGCGCAGTAGCGCCTAGACAAACATCACGCCGATTTTGGTGCCAAGCAAAAAGCACGACGATACCGATAAACACCAGCACCGAGCCTTGCGCAGCGAACCAAAAGCCGACCGGCCATCCCGCCACCACCGCATCGAGGTCTCGGGCAAAAAAGACCACGCCAAACGACGCAGCAAACCACAGGCTCAATAAGACCGCGTGTAGCGGCCAACGCAATGTGGTTTGCGCGACCCTCATTCTTTGGCGAGTTCCTGCCAGGTCGCAATCACCGAATCCGGATTAAGGGATATCGAAGAGATGCCTTCGTCCACCAGCCAGCGGGCAAAGTCGGGATGGTCGCTGGGACCCTGACCACAGATGCCCACGTACTTCCCTTGGGCCAGGCAGGCCTGAATCGACATCCGGATCATGGCTTGTACCGCAGGGTCGCGTTCGTCAAAATCCGCCGCCAAAAGCTCCATGCCCGAATCACGATCTAAGCCCAGCGTCAGTTGGGTCAAATCGTTGGAGCCAATCGAGAAGCCATCGAAGTACTGCAAGAACTCCGTAGCCAAAATTGCATTGCTAGGGATTTCGCACATCATGACCAGTTGCAGTCCGTCCTTACCGCGCTCTAAGCCCTGGCGTGCCAGCAGCTCGGTAACTTTGCGCGCCTGCTCTAGGGTTCGCACAAAGGGCACCATGATTTGCACATTGCTCAAGCCCATGTCCTGCCGCACCCGTTTGAGCGCTTCGCACTCCATCGCAAAAGCCTCTCCAAAGTCTGCACTTACATAGCGTGCCGCGCCACGAAAGCCCAACATCGGGTTTTCTTCTTCCGGTTCATAGCGGCTGCCACCAATCAACTTGCGATATTCGTTGGACTTGAAATCGGACAGGCGAACGATGACCGGTTTGGGCCAAAAGGCGGCTGCAATAGTCGCAACACCATCGGCAACCCGGTCCACATAAAAAGCGCGGGGCGAGGCGTGGCCACGGGCTACCGACTCAACCGCTTTTTTCAGGTCCGCATCGACATTGGGATAGTCCAGTATCGCCTTGGGATGCACGCCGATGTTGTTATTGATAATGAACTCCAGCCGCGCTAGGCCCACGCCCTCATTGGGCAACTGACAAAAGTCAAAAGCGAGTTGGGGATTGCCCACGTTCATCATGATCTTGACCCCAATCTTGGGCATGAGGCCGCGCTGCACTTCAGAGACCTCTGTCTCCAGCAAGCCATCGTAAATGAATCCGGTATCGCCTTCGGAGCAGGCTACGGTAACCAGCGCACCCTCTTTCAAGCGCTCGGTCGCGTCACCGCAACCGACAACGGCCGGAATACCTAACTCGCGCGCAATGATGGCCGCATGGCAGGTGCGCCCGCCACGATTGGTGACGATCGCCGAGGCCCGCTTCATTACCGGCTCCCAGTTCGGATCGGTCATGTCGGTAACCAGCACATCGCCAGCTTGGACCGTATCCATGTCGCTGATGTGGTGCACGATCCGAACCGGCCCCGTGCCAATCTTTTGCCCAATGGCACGCCCTTCTGCCAGCACCGCGCCCTTGCCTTTGAGGCGGTAACGGTATTCCACCGAATTGCCTGCCTGGCTTTTCACCGTCTCTGGACGTGCTTGCAAGATATAGAGCTCGCCGTCCACACCGTCCTTGCCCCATTCAATATCCATGGGTCGGCCATAGTGCTCTTCGATGACCAAGGCATAGCGCGCTAATTGCTCCACGTCGGCATCACTCAGGGAATAGCGGTTGCGCAATTCGGTGGGGACATCCGTCGTTTTGACCAGTTTGGCGCCTGCGGCCTGTTCGGCGGCGGTGGTGAATTCCATTTGCAGCAGTTTGGAGCCCAGGCTGCGCCGGATAAGCGCCCGATTGCCGGCACGCAGCATGGGTTTGTGGACATAAAACTCATCCGGATTGACGGCCCCTTGCACCACGGTTTCCCCCAAACCGTAGCTGGAGGTTATAAAAACCACATCTTTGAAACCGGACTCCGTGTCCAAGGTGAACATCACGCCAGCGGCGCCCAAGTCAGAGCGAACCATACGCTGCACGCCCGCGCTCAGGGCCACGTTGTCATGGGCAAAACCTTTGTGCACGCGGTAGCTGATGGCACGGTCGTTGTACAAAGAGGCGAACACTTCGCGGATTTTGTGCAGGACATCTTCAATGCCGGTGACGTTGAGAAAGGTCTCCTGCTGACCGGCAAAGGACGCGTCAGGCAAATCCTCTGCGGTGGCAGACGAACGCACCGCAAAAGAGGCTTTTGCCGTGCCGGCCTGCAATTGCGCGAACGCGTCGCGGATGTGTTTTTCCAGTTCAGCAGGAAAGGGCTGGCCCTCCACCATGGCGCGGATTTCAGCACCTACCTGCGCCAGCGCGCGCACGTCCTCCACATCCAAAGCCTGGAGTCGTTGGCTGATGCGTCCTGCCAAGTCCTGGTGTTTCAAAAACTCGCGAAAAGCATGGGCGGTCGTGGCAAATCCGCTAGGGACTTTCACTCCGCCAGGCAATTGGGAAATCATCTCCCCCAGGCTGGCGTTTTTGCCACCCACGGCCTCCACATCGCTCATCC
>CANKNK010000163.1 GCA_947483455.1 Comamonadaceae bacterium
CGGCCCCGTACAATGCGCGGTTGACCTTTGACCCCACGGGGGCGCAGGTCACGCCCGGTTGCCGCCTAGTCCGGCACCTGGTTCCAAGTCAATTCCCGGGAGTTTTCCAATGTTTATTTCTTCGGCCTTTGCCCAAACCGCGCCTGCTGCGGGTGGCGATATAGCGTCCATTTTTAGTTTGAGTGGCCCGTTGCCAATGATGTTGGTGATGATGGCAGTGCTGTATTTCGTCATGATTCGCCCACAAATGAAAAAGCAAAAAGAACACGCTGCCATGATCGCCGCCTTGGCCAAAGGCGATGAAGTGATTACCGGCGGCGGTCTCTTGGGCAAGGTCAGCAAAATGGGCGATACCTTTTTAGGTCTGGAAGTCTCGCCGGGCGTTGAAATTCAGGTCCAGCGCAGCGCCGTTATCCAAGTCCTGCCCAAAGGCTCCATCAAGTAATTCCCTTTACAGCGCAGCTTCGGCGCCTTTGTTCTTATGAACCGTTATTCCCTGTGGAAATACGCGATCCTATTGGTCGCGGTGCTGGTCGGCGGCTTGTACGCACTGCCCAATATGTTTGGCGAATCGCCGGCGGTGCAGGTTTCGGTGGCCAAAGCCTCGCTCAAGCTGGACTTGGGCACCGTGACGCGGGTGCAAGAGGCCCTCAAGGCGGCTGGCATCAACGCAGACGTGGTGAGCCTGGACGGTAACTCCATCAAGGCACGCTTTGCCAGCACCGATGTGCAGCTCAAAGCCAAAGACGCGATTTCGCAGGCGCTGAACCCAGAGCCGGCCAACCCGTCCTATGTGGTAGCGCTCAATCTTTTGTCGCGCTCGCCCGCTTGGCTTAGCAGCCTGCATGCCTCGCCCATGTACTTGGGCCTGGATTTGCGTGGTGGTGTGCACTTTATGTTGCAAGTGGATATGCAAGCGGCCTTGAGCAAAAAAGCCGAATCGCTGGCCGGCGATTTGCGCAGCGCGATGCGCGAGAAAAGCATACGCCATGGTGGCATCAGCCGCAACGGACAAACCGTGGAAATACGCTTGCGGGATGCCGCCATGGTGGAGTCCGCCAAGCGCCTGATGCAGGACCAATTTCCGGACCTGGTCGTCGCCGAAAGCATGGATGCCGGAGAGACCAAACTGGTCGCTAGCATCCAGGCGGTGGCTGCGCGCAAAGTGCAGGAGCAGGCCCTCAAGCAAAACATCACGACGCTGCATAACCGCATCAACGAGCTGGGCGTGGCCGAGCCAGTGATTCAGCAACAGGGCCTGGACCGCATCGTGGTCCAACTGCCCGGCGTGCAGGACACGGCCAAAGCCAAAGACATTCTGGGACGCACAGCCACGCTGGAAATCCGCATGGTCGAAGACGGCGCGGAAGCGCGTGCCGCCGAAACCGGCACCGGACCTGTGCCCCTGGGCGCAGAGCGCTTTTTAGAGCGCAGCGGCGCGCCGGTGATTGTGAAAAAACAAGTCATCTTGACCGGCGAGAACCTGACCGATGCCCAGCCCGGCTTTGACAGCCAGACGCAAGAGGCAGCGGTCCATTTGACTTTGGATGCCAAGGGCGCCCGCATCTTCCGGGATGTGACCCGCGAGAGCGTGGGCAAGCGCATGGCGATTTTGCTGTTTGAAAAAGGCAAGGGCGAGGTAGTGACTGCGCCCGTCATCCGATCGGAGATTGGTGGCGGCCGGGTGCAGATTTCCGGGCGCATGACGACGATGGAAGCGGCTGATACCGCGCTGCTCTTGCGCGCCGGATCCTTGGCTGCGCCCATGGAGATCATCGAAGAACGCACCATCGGCCCCTCCTTGGGCGCGGAAAATATTGCCAAAGGCTTTAACAGCGTCACCTGGGGTTTTGCCGCAGTGGCGGTGTTTATGTGTCTGTACTACCTGCTATTTGGTGTCATCTCCAGTGTTGCATTGGCGGTGAATTTATTGTTGCTAGTCGCAGTGCTGTCGATGTTGCAGGCCACGCTCACGCTGCCGGGCATGGCCGCCATGGCGTTGGTCTTGGGCATGGCGATTGACGCCAATGTACTAATTAATGAACGCGTGCGCGAGGAGCTGCGTAACGGAGCTGCACCGCAAGCGGCCATCCATGCTGGTTACGACCGCGCCTGGGCCACGATTTTGGACTCCAACGTCACCACCTTGATTGCCGGCTTGGCCTTGCTGGCTTTTGGCTCCGGCCCGGTACGTGGTTTCGCGGTAGTGCACTGCCTGGGCATTTTGACCAGCATGTTCTCTGGCGTGTTCTTCTCACGCGGCGTGGTGAATCTTTGGTATGGGCGGCAAAAGAAACTCAAATCCGTCTCCATCGGCACCGTCTGGCGTCCTGATGGCAGTAGCGGGACTGCGCTGAGCGTGGACGGGGAGAAATAAAAATGGAATTTTTCAAAATCCGCCGTGATATTCCTTTTATGCGCCATGCTTTGGTGCTCAATGGCATTTCGCTCATTACTTTTTTGGCCGCTGTATTTTTTCTGTTCTCACGCGGATTGCATTTGTCGGTGGAATTTACCGGCGGCACGCTAATGGAGGTGGGCTATTCCCAGAGCGCCGATTTATCCGCCATACGCAGTACCGTCGATGCGCTGGGTATCAAGGATGTGCAGGTGCAAAATTTTGGCACTGCCCAAGATGTGCTCATTCGCATGCCGGCGCAAAAAGGCGGCACGGCCGGACAGCAGAGCGAAACAGTATTGGCCGCACTCAAGGCGGCTGACCCTTCGGCCAATTTGCGACGCACCGAGTTTGTCGGCCCGCAGGTGGGTGATGAGCTGGCCACCGATGGTCTGAAGGCCTTGGCCTTTGTGGTAGTCGGCATCATGTTGTATTTGGCCGTGCGTTTTGAGTGGAAGTTCGCCGTCGCCGCCATCATCGCGAATTTGCATGATGTGGTGATTATTTTGGGATTTTTCGCATTTTTCCAGTGGGAGTTTTCACTGCCGGTGCTCGCAGCGGTGTTGGCCGTCCTGGGGTATTCCGTCAACGAATCGGTGGTTATTTTTGACCGAATTCGCGAGAATTTTCGGCGCTACCGCAAGATGAACACGGTGGAGATTATTGATAACGCGATTACCTCGACGATCAGCCGCACCATCATTACCCACGGCTGCACCCAGTTGATGGTCTTGTCTATGCTTTTGTTTGGCGGTGCCACCTTGCATTACTTTGCACTGGCGCTGACCATAGGCATTTTGTTTGGTATTTACTCCTCGGTGTTTGTGGCCGCAGCGATTGCTATGTGGCTGGGCATCACCCGCGAAGATCTGATTAAAGGTCAGGTCAAAAAGGAGACAGACCCCAACGACCCGAACGACGGGGCACAGGTCTGAGCCGCTGAACTTGCGGCTCCTTGTCTGCCTCAGCCGTGCTTGTTGCGTGCCACCCGTCCGCTGAGCGCGTCCAGGTAGCCCAATAAGCGCTCCGGCGGCACCGGCTTTTGGTACAGCGTCACCCACTCAGGCAACTGACCGTCCTGGTGGGCTTCGGTCGGTGTCTTGGCCGTCACCACCAATACCGCCAGCGATTGGTACGCGGACTCGCTGGCCAGCGCGCGAATCAGGTGGTAGCCGTCAAAGGGTTTCATCATCAAGTCGGTTATGACCACATCGGGCCGTTGCCGCTCGATTTGAATCAGGGCTTGCGAGCCGTCGGCAGCGATGCTCAAGGCGACGGGATGTGCGCTGCGCTTGACCAAAGACTCGAAATACGCGACCTGCAATGGATCGTCCTCGGCCAGTAACACGCGCAGGGCACGGCGGGAAGTGGTATCGCTCAAGCCGAGGTGATTGGGCATCATTTTTTCCACTGCGCTGCGGAAAATCCTACGATGCCCACCGGACGTGACCCAGGCCTCTAGCTCGCCATTGGCGACCATTTTCTGCACAGTCGTAGTGGATAAGCCCATCATGCGCGCCGCTTGCTGGCTGGTCAGGACGTCAGGTGTATCTTTCATGGTGCGGGTAATTAAAAATTGAAATTGTGTTTTATTATATCAATAAAAAATATCAAAATCAATTTTTGAACGAAATTGATTAATAACGGTGTGCCCGTTGAAATAGGCCGCCTGCCAAACGCCCCACTTTTTCCTGCAATTCCAATTCCATCAATTGCGCTTGTAGGCGCGCGGTATCCCATCCGGTGCGGCTTTGCAGGACTTCCAAGCTGCACGGATCAAAGCCCAGTGCGTCCAGCAGCGCGGGACTTGCGTCCGAGGTATCCATGGTCGTACCAGCGGCAGCGGTGACGGGGTTTGCTTGCCGTGTTGCAGATGTTTGCAAGGCGGCTGCGTCCAAAATATCTTGTACACCATCAACCAACTGCGCGCCTTGTTTAATCAGCGCATTGCAACCCCGGGCCTGCGTACTGTGAATAGAGCCGGGAATGGCAAACACGTCTTTGCCCTGCTCTAAGGCTTGCTGGGCGGTGATGAGTGAGCCCGATTGCAAAGCCGCTTCCACCACCAAGGTGGCCCGCGCGAGCCCCGATATCAAGCGGTTACGGCGCGGGAAATGGGCGGCAAGCGGTGCGGTCCCCAAAGGGTATTCGCTGATCAGCAAGCCGCGCTCGGCAATCGCACGTGCAAGGGTGGCATGCTGCGCCGGGTACACGCGGTCTAGCCCGGTACCCACTACCGCGATGGTTGGCAAGGTGCTATCGGCGATATCCAAGGCCCCACGATGCGCTGCGGCGTCCACACCCAGCGCCATACCCGACACGATACACAGACCGAATTGGGCCAGGCTGCGCGCAAAGGCCTTGGCGTTGTCCGCGCCTTGGGGCGTGGGGTTGCGGCTGCCCACCACGGCTATGCACTGCCTATGCGGCAATGCATGCCAGGCGGCATCGCTGCCTTGCACGTACAGCATCAG
>CANKNK010000164.1 GCA_947483455.1 Comamonadaceae bacterium
GCAGGCAAGACACTCAGCACCCGCGACAGCGCCGACTCGCTGGCGCGCGCCAAGGCCGGGTCCAGCCACTGCTGCGCCACCCGTGTCATCACCACCAGGGCCTGCGCCTCTTGCGGGGTAAAGATCAGCGGCGGCAAGTCAAACCCAGCCCCCAAGCGGTAACCCACACCGGCTTCGCCCTCGATCGGCACGCCCTGGTGTTGCAAGTCGGCCACGTCACGGTAGACCGTGCGCTCGGACACCTCCAGACGCTGCGCCAACCATTTGGCCGTGGTCAGGCGGCGACCCCGGATGAGTTGAACGATTTGAAAAAGACGGTCGGCGCGGCGCATACGTGATGAAGACGGGTTTGCTCGTTAAGTGATTGGCAGTGGAGGCCGCACTTAGGCGTAAGCGTGTAAGCCTACTCGGTTGCCGTCCACATCCAGCATGTGCGCCATGAAGCCCAAGTCTTCAGGTAAAGCCACTTTGCCCATCGCCACCTGCCCGCCGGCTGCGACCAAGCGCTGCAGGGCCGCGTCCAGCGATGGGCCCGCATGCAAATACACCAGCGTCCCGCAGGCCCCCACCTGCAAAGCAGGATGGCCTGACATCAAGGCGCCTTTGACCGCATCACCTTCGCCCGCAAACACCGCCATTTGCATGTCGGGCCCTGCATATTCCTCCCTATGCAATTGGGTTTGCAGTACTGTTTCATAAAAATTTTGTGCTATTGCTAAATCGCGCACTGGAATTTCAAACCAATCAATGACTTGTTGCATCATGTACCCCCTGCGTTACTCGCCCGATTGGCGACCAGGTGACTGTGCAGGAAGTTACCGACAGCGTGCTGTCAGTAGGCTGATCAATGTAAGACGGGATACACCAGCCCCACCGAATGCCTACCTGCCACCTTGGAGCTGGTTGGCTGATGACCTTGGGAGGACTGTACTGTCATAACGGGGCTACGCCTGGTGGGCGCTCCAAAACGCAAGCGGCGCCCTTTGTGTCACCGAATTCTTACCTGGTAATACAATGCAATCTAAACTTTGCACATTCACCAGTTCAAGGAGCTGCGCCATGCTTTCTACCCTTACTAGCAAAGGCCAAGTCACCATTCCGCAAGCCTTGCGCAAGCAGTTGGGTTTGGCTACTGGGCAAGCCGTAGAGTTTGCGCTGAGTAGCGACGCCACCTGCATCATGCTGCGCCCGGCGCCCTCAGCGCGTAAATCCCCTCAACAAGGCTTTGGCATGGTCAAGGTGCGTGGCCCGCATGTGGCTGCCGATTGGGATGCGGCCCAATTGATGAAGCCATGACGCAGGCCACTGCCAGACTCACCGCGCTGGACACCAATGTACTGGCGCGGTACTACGTGCAGGCCGAACAAAGCGATGCAGGCACAGTTGCGCAATGTGAGCAGGCCCGTGCCTTGTTTGAAAGTGGCAAGCCCTTGTTTGTGGCCACCACCGTCGCCCTGGAGCTGGAATGGGTGTTACGCGGTTTTTACAAGCTCAAACCCAAAACGGTGGCGGACGTGTTTACGCACCTGTTAGCCATGCCCCATTTGCAAGTGCAAGACCGCCAAGCACTGCAAAGCGCATGCGATGCCTTGACCCAGGGTTTTGACTTTGCAGACGCCTTGCACCACGCCAGTAGTCGCCATTGTGAAGTGTTGGCTACCTTTGATACCAAGGGCTTTGCCAAGCGAGCGGCGACGCAAGGTTGGGTGCCAAGGGTGCAGGCGCTCTGAAACGATGCGCAGTTTTGTTTGCTACCAAGCTGCCATCAGCACCTGTATGGTTTAAGGCCTACAAACCAAGAAAGGGATTTGCTTTCGCGGCGAAAACCGGCCGCAGCCTTTTGTCTGGCGACGAGGTACGGCGCAGGAACGTACAGGCAAGCTACCTTTAGCAGGCCAATTAACTTAAGACCGAATCCACCATTTCCACCCAATGTCTCACAGGCACGGGGGTGCCGCTTTGCAGATGGGTGATGCAGCCGATGTTGGCGCTCAGGATGGCTTGGGGTTGCAAGTCGTTTAGGTGATTGAGTTTGCGGTCGCGCAGTTGGGTGGCGAGCACCGGCTGCAGCACGCTATAGGTTCCGGCGGAGCCGCAGCACAAATGGGCTTCGTTTTGGGCTAAGCGCAATTGAAAACCCAAGGCGTTCAAATGCATCTCTACCCCGCCCTTGAGCTGCTGACCATGCTGCAATGTGCAAGGCGGGTGAAAAGCCATCATGCCTTGTGCCTGTGCCTTTTGAGGCGTAATGCGCTCTTTCAGCACAGGCAGCAAATCAGGCAAAAGCTCGCTGAGGTCCTTGGTCAATTCGCTGATGCGCTTGGCCCGTTCGGCATAAGTCACATCGTCTCGCAAGATATGGCCGTAGTCTTTAACGGTGACGCCGCAGCCAGACGCATTAATCACGATGGCCTCGACGCCCTCGGCTACATGCGGCCACCAGGCGTCAATATTATTTTTCATTTGGGCTATGGCCGCGTCCTGGTCGTTCAAATGAAATTTGACGCCGCCGCAGCAGCCTGCCAGTGGCTCGACGATGGTCTGAATACCGCAAGCATCGAGCACGCGCGCAGTAGCGCTGTTGATGTTGGGGCTCATGGCAGGCTGCACGCAACCGGCCAGCATCAGCACTTTACGGGCGTGGCTGCGCTTGGGCCACACGCCCTCACTACGCGCCTCGGGCACCTTGGCCTGGAGCGCCTCGGGCAAAAAGCCCCGCACCGCCTGACCCAGCTTCATCGCCGGGGCAAACAGGGGCGAGTTCAGGCCTTCTTTCAAGGCCCAGCGCATAGCCTCTTCACCGGCAGGGCGCGGTACTTTGGCATCGACCAGTTTGCGGCCAATATCAATCAAGTGGCCGTACTCCACGCCACTAGGGCAGGTGGATTCGCAGTTGCGGCAGGTCAGGCAGCGGTCCAGGTGTTGCTGGGTTTTGCGCGTGGGCTCGGCACCCTCGAGCACTTGCTTGATCAGGTAAATCCGTCCACGCGGCCCGTCCAGCTCGTCACCCAATAGCTGGTAAGTGGGGCAGGTGGCGGTACAAAAACCGCAGTGCACGCAATTGCGCACAATGGCTTCTGCCGCTTTGCCATCGCTGGTGTGTGCGTATTCAGGAGAGAGCGTGGTTTGCATGGCGGCGCGGTTCAGGTCAGGGCGTGCAGGCGGCCGGTGTTGAACACGCCATCGGGGTCAAATTCGGCTTGCAGTGCCGTTTGGATGCGTTGCTGTGTGGCCTCTAGCGCGTCGAACATCGGCGCGCCCGCATCTGTATCGGCCAGGGCCCCGGCCGGTCGGCGAAATAGGCTGGCATGGCCACCTGCCTTGCGTGCCAGCGCATGCAACTGTGTCCCGGCAGCGGCAGGTGCCCAGACCCAGCGCTGTGCGCCCTGCCACTCTACACACTGGGCGTAGGGAATATCCAGCACGGGACTGGTTTGCGCGACCGATAGTCGCCACAGGCAGTCACTGTCGCTAGGGGCTTGGGTAAAAAATGCGTGTTGCTGGTTGCGCACGGCGTCCCAGAAAAACATGGCGGCTTCGGCGTCAGCCGCTTGGGCTTGGCCGCCCAGGGCCTGTACATCGGCCTGCATTTTCGGCAGGGCCGCTTGCACTGCGGCCTGGGCTCCGCGTAGGCGTACCGTCAGGCGCCCGCTGGCGGCACCGGGCTCACATTGCCAACAACTGGCATTGAGCGGAAGGGGCTGGCCGCCCCAGCGGTGCAGCAATTGCAAAGTCTCGCCCTGTCCCAGGTTGCAAACCAGGCTGGCTTCACTAGGCGCAAATGCCAGCACCTTGAGCGAAACCTCGGTAATCAGCCCTAAAGTACCCCAGCTACCGGCCAGCACCCGGCTGACGTCATAGCCGGCCACGTTCTTCATGACCTGGCCGCCAAAAGTCAGGTGCTCCCCCAGGCCATTGATAAAGCGTGCCCCGAGTACAAAGTCGCGCGTCGCGCCCACACTGGCGCGGCTTGGGCCGCTCAAGCCGCTGGCCACCAAGCCGCCGATCGTGGTGCCGGCATGGCCGAAATGCGGCGGCTCAAAAGGTAGACATTGGTTTTGCGCTTGCAGCAAGGCTTCCAATTCGCTGAGCAGCGTGCCACTGCGCACGGTGACCACCAACTCGGTGGGCTCATAGCTGACGATGCCTTGCAGGCCGCGGGTTTCCAAAAGCTCACCGTGCAGGCGTGCTCCGAAAAAATCCTTGCTGCCACCGCCGCGCACACGCAAAGGCGTTCGATGGTGCGCTGGCACTGAACGGGCGTGTGAGATGCGCTGGACGATGGCGTCCAGCGCTTGCGAGTAATCGGGCATGCGTGCGATGGTAGCGGCGCGGCGCGTGGGCACCCGTGAATTTTTTGAATGCCGCTTGTTTGAATTCTTGGCAAAGCGCGCAGCCCAAGCCAATGCGCGTCAAAATGTCGATAAAAGTGCGTTTCCCCCGTCTTTTTAGCGAGTTATTTAGTCTTGATGCCCCCACATTTGCCCACCGTCATCGTCCTGGCCGCGGGGCGCAGCGCGCGTTTTCGCGCCGCCAGCGGTGGTCAGGACAAATTGCAAGCGCTGTTAGACCACCGCAGCGTGCGCGAACACACCTTGGCGGCGGTGCAAGCCAGTGGCTTGCCCTGGCACGTGGTCGAGTCTGCGCACACGGCCCACATCGCGCTGTCCGGTATGGGCGACAGCATTGCCACCGGCGTGCGCGCCTGTGCCCAGGCTGCTGGCTGGTTGATATTGCCCGCCGATTTGCCCTTGGTGCAGCCCGCCACCTTACGCGCCGTGGCCCACGCCTTGACCCATCACACGGTAGTGCAACCTGTGTACCAGGGCCAGCGCGGCCACCCGGTGGGTTTTGCCGCCACATGC